>VFMC01000433.1 GCA_006515795.1 Acidimicrobiaceae bacterium
CCGCGTTCGAGGGAGCCGATGGACGGGTGCAGGCGGTGCGGTTCACCGACGGTCGGGTCGAATCGTGCGACACGGCGGTGGTCGCCAGCGCCCGACGGGCGCCGCGCGACCTGCTGGCGCGCATGGTCAGCGATCCTGCTGTCCGCGTCGTCGGCGCCGCGGCGGCCGCCTTCGAGCTGCCCGCGTGCCCGAGCAGCGGCACCGTGTGCCCGTGCTCGAAGGTCACCGTCGCCGACCTGCAAACCGTGTGGGACAAGGGTTTCACCCACCTCGAATTGGTGAAGCGGGCCGCGCTGTGCGGCACCGGCACCTGCCAGGGTGGCGTCTGCCTTCCCCACCTCCGTGCCTTCGTTGCCGACCGTTCGGGTGCACCGGCCGAGCCGTTCACCGGCCGGCCCACATCGCGTCAGCTCACCATCGCCGAGGCCGCCGCTGACGTTCACCTCGATGCGTTCCGGCGCACAGCGCTGCACGAGGTGCACGTCTCCCTCGGCGCGCTGATGGACCGATTCGGCGGGTGGTGGCGTCCGTGGAACTACGGCGATCACCTGCGCGAGTACTGGGCGGTTCGCGAGGCAGTCTCGCTCGGAGACGTGTCGACGCTGGGCAAGATGATCGTCAGCGGTCCCGATGTCGTCGAGGCACTCGAGCGTCTCTACCCCACCACCATCGCCGACATCAGGCCCGGGCGCAGCCGATACGTGCTGCTGCTGAACGAACGCGGTCATGTCATCGACGACGGCATGGTGTGCCGCGAGATCACCGACGACGGAAGCGACCGGTTCGTGCTCACGTTCACCTCGGGCGGCGCGTCGTTCGCCGAGGCATGGGTGCGTGACTGGGTGGAGACGTGGGACCTCGACGTGCGGATCATGGACCGCACCATCTCGCGCGGGGCGATCAACGTCACCGGTCCTCTCGCCGGCGCGCTGCTGCAGCGCGTCGGCTTGGCCGAAGCTCCCCGGTTCCTGCAGCACCTCCACGCCGATGTGGCCGGCGTGCCGTGTCACGTGATGCGCCTGTCGTTCACCGGCGAGGCCAGCTTCGAGCTGCACCACCCTGTTCACCACTCGGTCGAGCTGTGGCACGCGTTGATGGATGCCGGACGCGATCTCGGCATCAGACCCCACGGTCTCCAGGCGTTGTTCGGCCTGCGGCTGGAGAAGGGCCACGTGCTCGTCGGCATGGACACCGAGCTCGACTCCACCCCGCGGCGCCTCGGCATGGATTGGGCGGTGAAGATGGACAAGGCCGCCTTCGTCGGCCGCACGTCGCTCGGTCGTACCGCAGCCCTTCCCGACCACCGTCGGTTGTTCGGCCTCACCATGGATGGTCCTGCACCGGTGGAGGGTGCCCCGATCTGGCTAGGCGACGCGGTGGTCGGCCACGTGGCCTCGAGCTTCGCGTCGCCGGTGCTCGGCGTGGCGGTGATGCTCGGCTGGCAGAAGCGCTCGCCATGGGCCGACGAGGTCACCATCGACGGTCGCGTCGCCCGGGTCGCAAGGGTCCCCTTCTACGATCCGCAAGGCATTCGTGCACGCGCCTGATGTCGTCGCCCGACGGCTGCACGGACTGCGCGTGGTGGCCACCCCGACGGCACTCGACCACGCCACGTGGCGACCGGCCGGCATCGTCATGCGCATCGCCGCCGACGAGGTCTTCGCCATCGGGAGCACCGAAGTCGAGATCGCCGACAAGCACGCCATCATCGAACCGGAGTCCGCCTTCGTCGGGTGGTGGCTCACCAACGAGCAGTTCGCGTCAGTGGTGCAACCCAGGCTCGAGTGGGTGCTGCCCCGCGCCCGCCCGGCTCTTGCCCAGGTACGGCCGGCTGGAAGAGGAGACCGGGTGCTGGTGGTCGCCTCCAGCGGCCTCGCCCACGAGGCCGGGGCGCGCCTGTTCGGGGCGGGCAGCGGGGCGGTGCGCGGGTGAACGAGTTCGTCGAGACGCTGCTCGAGCTCACCTGGCACGAGCCGAAGTCGAGCTACGACGTCGTGATCGTCGGCGGCGGCGGGCACGGCCTGGCCACCGCGTACTACCTCGCCACCCGCCACGGCATCACCGACGTCGCCGTGATCGAGGCCGACTACATCGGCTCGGGCAACTCGGGCCGCAACACCACCATCATCCGCGCCAACTACGGCATCCCCGAGTCGATCCGCTTCTATCAGCACAGCCAGGCCTTGTACGGCCGGCTGGAAGAGGAGACCGGGTGCTGG
>VFMC01000434.1 GCA_006515795.1 Acidimicrobiaceae bacterium
GGGCCGGCATCGAACCCGCCGACGTCGACGGGTTCGTCGGCGAGGAACCGGTGTTGGCCGACCACCACGTGGTTCAGGAACGTGCCCTGTCCGGTCTCGGCAACGACGACTGGCGCGGTGGGTGCCGGCGCCGGCGCCGACTGATGCTCGTCTACGAGGAATCGATCTGCCCACGACCCGACGACCCGCGCCGCGTACACGGCATCGGAGGCGCGGGTGAGCAGATGATCGGCCCCCGGGATCGATAGGAAGCTCTTGGGATGACGCGCCGCGGCATAGATGCGGGCCGCGTTGTCGATCCCCACCGTGTTGTCGATCGGCGAGTGGACGACCAGCAGCGCCGCGTGAAGGCCGCTGACGCGCTCCTCGATCGAATGCGCTGACAGGTCGTCGAGCAACTCGCGCCGAATCGTGAAGCTCCGACCGGCGATCTCCACGATTGCCCGACCTTGCTGCTCGATGACGGGAAGTTGCGGGCCGAACAGGCGGGTGATGTGGCCGACGTCTGCCGGAGCGCCGATGGTGACGACAGCGTTGACCTCGGGCAGGTCGGCGGCGACGGCCAGCACGGCCGCACCGCCGAGGCTGTGGCCGATCAGCAGTTGTGGCGCCGACAGGTTGTCGCGTAGACACGCCGCGGCCAGCCGAAGGTCGTCGAGGTTCTTCGAGCACGTGAAGCAGTGGGCGAAGAGTGCGTACGCGCGCGGCGGGCCGGCCGGAAGGTCGAGCCGGCCGGCCAATGCGGAGCCGAGGCTTCCTGTGAAGGTGACGCGCTGTGGGGCTCGGGCCATTCGAACCAACTCCTTCGTCTCAGAGCTAGCAGGGGTCGCTGCCACTGACGGCGCCGGCATCGACGAGACGACGCCGCCGCATCACGGTAGCGATGAGTGCGACGGCGCCGAGCACGATGACCGCGGCGAGTGCGGCTCGTGCCGGGTCGTCGGGGACGATGGTGTTGGTGAGCCAGCTCTGGATGCGGATGGCGCGATCGACGATCGGGTCGTCGAGGTCGCCGTTGAAGACGCGGATCTCGTACCACCCGTAGTAGGCGACGTAGACGCCGGCGACAACGATGAGCCCGCCCGCGACGCGGTTGATGACTGGCAGGGCGCTGCGGAACTTCTGGATGACCGATGCCTTGGCGAGCGAAAGGGCGACCGTGAGGATGCCGATGACGATGCCCATGCCGAGCGCGTAGGCGAAGAACACCCCGATTCCGGCGACCCAGCTCGACGAGCGGAAGGTGCTGGTGGTGACGGCCAGGAACGGCCCGACGGTGCATGACAGCGACGCGGTTGCGTAGGAGATGCCGAACAGGAACATCGACGGCAGGGTGCCGTCGCGGCCGCCGCGTTGCAGCTTGGGGATGCGGAGCGTGGGTTGGCGGCCGGCGAGCAGGGCGATGCCCAGACCGACGAGACCGATGCCGATGACGATCGTGACCCACGGCAGCTGATCTTCGATGGACAGCGCCAGCGGGGTGACGATGAGGCCGAACAGGCCGAACACCACCACGAAACCGGCGGTGAGCGCCGCGGATACGGCCAGGGCCCTGCCGACCGCGCTCGCGCCGCCGGAGCGGTTCTCGGTGCCGAGGAACGCCGACAGGTATGCCGGGAGCAAGGCGAAGCCGCAGGGGTTCACCGTGGCGGCCGTGCCGGCGGCGATCGCTAGTGCGTAGGGTCCGTCGAGCACGATGGTCAGGTCGCGATCAGGGCGTCGATGCGCTCGGCCAGGGCGTCGCCGCCCATGCTGCCGATGAACACCTCGACGCTGCCGTCGTCGTCGATGAACGCGAATGCCGGCTGGCCGTAGATGCCGTAGCTGTTCCAGATCGATCCGTCGAGATCGGCGACGTGGGTGATCGCCTCCGTACCGGTGTCGCTGACGAAGTCGGCCATCGCGTCGAGCTCGCCGCGGCCGGCGACTCCGAAGAGTGTGACCTGATCGGAGTAGCGGGAGGCCACGTCGGCGATCTCCGGCGCTTCGCTGCGACAGATCACGCACCACGGCGCCCAGAACCAGGCGACCGCGTCGTTGCCGGCGAGCGAACTGCTGTCGAACGCCGAGCCGGCGAGGGTGACCGCTCCGACGAAGGCCTTCGGCGCATCTGCCCGGCCGACGGACACGGCAGGCCTTTCGGCGGGTGTCGCTTCATTCGCTTGGCTGTCGATGCCGCCGCCGCAGGCGGGGAGGATCACTGCGGCTGCGGCACCGATCAGGCGGAGGTGCGTGCGGGGGGATTTCGGGGGGACACGCACGGGAATGGAACCCGCCGGGTTCCGCGCTGCATTCCCATCGAAAGCGATGGAGCTGCGACGACGGGAAGTCGATGTGTCTTTCGGGGGGT
>VFMC01000435.1 GCA_006515795.1 Acidimicrobiaceae bacterium
GACGATGCCGAGCGACTGCACGACGCGAATGAAGTCGGCCTGCTCGGCGGCGGTGCCTGGCCGTCGGCCGCGGTCGAGGTCGTGGCAGAACGCGGGGCCGCCGACCGAGCCGAACACCACGTGACGGCCGCCGATCACCAGGTCGTGTGCTGGGTTTCGGGCTCTCAGCATGAACTGCTGGGGTGCGGTAGCGATTGTGGCCTCCACCAGGTCGGGGTCGAAGCGCACCATCGTGTCGTCGGTAAGACATCCGGCCGCGGCGAGGATCGAGCGGGCTCGGTCGCAGAGCACTCTCATGCCGGTGCCGGCCAGCAGACGCAGCGACGCGTGATGGATGGCTTCGACATGATCGGCGGTCAACACCTCGACTGGAGCATGAGGGTTGATGAGATCGCACCATGGGAGCTGATCGATGCCACCGGCGGTCCGGCGAGGCCGACTGCGACTGGTTCTGCTCATTGCTCGTCCTGTCTGGTCCGGCACGCGGTGGAGGTGAGCGTAGCCGGGGGCCCGAGGACCTTCGGCTGTGGCGCCATCGCCCCGAACGGCGCAAGATGTGGGCCGTGGTCCACCGGAGTTCACTCGCGGTTCTTTCCGTCATCGTGGTGATGCTCGGCGCCTGTGCCGGCGATGGCACGACAACGCCACCGACCGGTGCCGGCACGGCGCCGGCAACCGACTCGCCGACCAGCACCGCAACCGCAACGACGGCCCCGAGCTCCGGCTCGACCGAGACGCCGGCCACCGCGACCTCGGCTCCCGTGGCGCCTACGGCCGTCGCCACGTCTACATCGTGCGAGGCGGTCGGCAGTGTCGACGAGGTGGTGCACGAGTTCCCGCTACGGCTCACGTCGGAGATCGGTGCCGACATCCGCACCGGTTCGCACGAGTGCTTCGAACGCATCGTGGTCGAGCTGCAAGCCGGGTTCGCTCCGACGCCGGATGGCCTCCCCGGCTACTGGGTGCGCTACGCCGATGGACCGTTGACGCTCGGTCAGACCGATGATCAGTTCGTCGAGCTCGATGGTGATGCCGACCTGCTGATCACCGTGAACGCGTGGATGCAAACCTTCGACGAGAACACCCAACTGGTTGGCTACGACGGCCCAACCGACTTCCGGCCGACCGGGCTGCAGGCGATCCAGCAGCTCTACATGCTCGACAACTCCGAGGGCGTCCACACCTGGGCGGTGGGCCTCGATCGCGAGCGCCCGTTCCGGGTGCTCACCCTCGACGATCCGACTCGAATCGTTGTCGACGTCTCCGTGGGCTGAGCTCCCGCGGCTCGGCGCAACTCGGGCTCAGCGCACAGCGACCAGGTCGACCACGAACACGAGCGTCTCGCCACCCTTGATCGCGCCCCCTGCTCCCCTGCTGCCGTACCCGAGGTGCGGCGGGATGGTGAGTCGGCGACGGCCGCCGACCTTCATCCCGGCGACCCCCTTGTCCCAGCCCTCGATCACCTCGCGAGCGCCCAATCGGAAGTCGAACGTGTCGCCGCGGTTCCAGCTCGCATCGAACTCCCGCGACGTGCTCCACGCCACTCCGGCGTAGTGCACGACCACACGCTTGCCGATCACCGCTTCGTCGCCGTCGCCGAGCACCTCGTCGCTGATCTCGAGCTCGGCAGGCGGTTCGCCCTCTGGAATGGAGATGATCGGTTTGTCGGCCATGAGTCCGACGCTAGCTCGCGGTGACATCAGCGGGCATCAGCCCCCGAGCGCCATCAACGACACACCGATCGCGGTGGCGCCCACTCCGATCCCCTGCCACCAACGCATCCGTTCGCGGTTGAAGATCACGGAGAGGATCACCGCTTGCGACGTGGCTACCGCCACGGGGCCGGAGGCGCCGTTCTGGAACCCGAGCTGCAGCGATGCGATGGCCACCATCGCGAACGCTCCCGCGGCGAATGCCGCCTTCCGCTCGGTGCGGGTCGTGACGAAGAACGGATCGGCACCGCGCACCGAGATGAGCGCCAGCATGGCGAAGCCGGCCCACCGTTGGGTCAGGACAGGCAGCAGTCCGGAGGCCTCCGACACCTCCCCCATCAGGGTGAAGGCGATTCCGAACGCGACGCCGGAGGCGATGCCGAGCATCGCGCCGAGCGAAACGCTCCCCGTACCACCGCGGTGATACGACGTGAGCACGAGTGCTACCAGCCCGATCGCCATTCCGGCCGCCCCGACCGCACTTGGCCGCTCGCCC
>VFMC01000436.1 GCA_006515795.1 Acidimicrobiaceae bacterium
CGCGGCGCGGTACCGGTGCCGGCGCACTTCTTGCCGACCACGGTGGCCACCCGCGACAGCAGGTTGCCGAGGTTGTTGGCGAGGTCGCTGTTGTAGCGGTTGGTGAGCCCCTCGTAGGTGAAGTCGCCGTCCTGGCCGTAGGTGGTCTCGGCGAGCACGTAGTAGCGGAACCCGTCGACACCGAACTCGGGCACGAGGTCGAGCGGGTTCACCACGTTGCCGGAGGTCTTGCTCATCTTCTCGCCGCCGGCCAGCAGCCAGCCGCCAACAGCCCAGCCCTTCGGCGGCTCGATGCCGGCCGAGAGCAGCATCGCCGGCCAGTACACGCAGTGGTGGCGGATGATGTCCTTGCCGATGAGGTGCCTCGCCGGCCACCACGTGTTGAACCGTTGCTCATCGCTGCCGTAGCCGATCGCGGTGATGTAGTTGGCCAGCGCGTCGAACCACACGTAGGCGACGTGCTTGGCGTCCCACGGCAGTGGGATGCCCCACTTCAAGCTGGTGCGGCTGACCGAGAAGTCGCGCAGCCCGCCGCGGATGAGGCCGAGCGCCTCGTTGCCGCGGAACTCGGGCACGATCGCGCCGGGGTGCTCGGCGTACCACTGCAGCAAACGGTCCTGGAAGCGCGACAGGCGGAAGAAGTAGTTCTCCTCCTCGAAGTACTCGACCGGCCGTTTGTGGATCGGGCACAGGTCGCCCGGCAGCAGTTCCTCGTCGGTGTAGTACTCCTCGCAGGCGACGCAGTACTTGCCGGCGTACACGTCGAGCTCGATGTCGCCGGCGTCGTAGCACCGTTGCAAGAGCTGCTGCACGCCCACCCGGTGTCGGGGCTCGGTGGTGCGGATGAAGTCGTCGTTGGAGATGTTCAGCGACCGCCACGCATCCTGGAACAGCGGCGCGATCTCGTCGGTGAACTCCTTCGGGGTCTTGCCGGCGGCGTCGGCTGCCTGCTGGATCTTCAGGCCGTGCTCGTCGGTGCCGGTGAGGAAGTGCACGTCGTCGCCGAGCAGCCGGTGCCACCGGGCGAGGGCATCGCCGATGATCGTGGTGTACGCGTGCCCGAGGTGCGGGCGGGCGTTGACGTAGTAGATGGGCGTGGTGAAGAACTGATGCGACATGGGAGATCCTTTCGGACGAACGGCGAGCAGACGGCTGGTCAGGAGCCGGTGCGCATTCGACGGGTGAGGATCAGGCGTGTCACGTGGCCAGGATACGTCGCCACCCCCGGCCGAGGGCAACCACTTTCTGAATGCGACCCTGGGTGCGATCGCGGTGTCGGCCGTCAGGTGGCGGTCGTGCCGCGGCGACGGGTGGCGTACTTGGCGCCGGCGAAGAACGATCCGATCGCCAACGATGTCGCTCCGACCGCCTGCGAGCTGCGCCGCACCACCGCTTTCGTGCGGCGGCTGAAGATCACGATCGGCCAGCCGCGACGCAGGGCGATGCGTTCGAGCTTCGAGTCGGGGTTCACCGCCACCGGGTGACCGACCAGCTCCAACATCGGCAGGTCGCTCGCCGAATCGCTGTAGGCGTAGCACTGGTTCAGATCGAGGTTCTCCCATCGGGCCAGCTCGATGATCGCCTCGACCTTGCCGGCTCCGTAGCAGAAGGGCCCGGCGAGCTTCCCGGTGTACACACCATCGACGATCTCGCTGACGGTGCCGATGCCAGCGGTCATGCCCATCGCGCCGGCCAGCGGGTTGACGAGCTCGACCGGTGATGCCGAGACGATGTAGGTGGCGCGACCGGCGTGGCGGTGCATCTCCACGATCTGGAGGGCCTCCGGGCGCACCCGCGCGAGTAGCTTCGGCACGCACCCGTCAGCCTGAAGCTGACCGCGGCAGCCGCGTCGCGGACGAACTGTCGTTTCGCAACCAGGCCTGATCGCCAGGCCGCGACGCCGAACACGAACGTGCTCGACCCGCTGATCAGCGTGCGGTCGAGGTCGAAGAAGGCCGCGCTGGGCCCATGGCTGGCGATCGCTGCGTACTCGGTCATCTCGGCGCCTCTGGACGGGGGAGGGAGGTGGCGATGTCGAACACACGGCGCTTCTGCACGCCGAGGTCAGCAGTCACCGTAGCCACCGCGGCCTTCCGTGTGGCGCCACGTGCCATTTCAGCGCGCAGCGCCGCGGTGATCGCGTGGTCGTCGGATTCGGGGGGCGGCGGGGCGCCGTCGACCACGACCACGTACTCGCCGCGGGGCTCGCGTTCGGCGAGGTGTGCCGCGGCCTCCGACAAGGTGCCCCGCCAGATCTCCTCGTGCAGCTTCGTGAGCTCGCGGGCGAGGGCGACGCGGCGCCCGCCACCGCAGTGATGGGAGAGATCGTCGATGGTGCGCGCGACGCGGTGCGGCGCCTCGTAGAGAACGATCGTGCGCCGCTCGCCGGCAACGTCGGCGAGCCGACGGGTGCGGTCGGAACCCGACCGGGGGAGGAAGCCCTCGAACACGAATCGGGTGGTGTCGAATCCGCTGACGACGAGTGCCATCACCAGCGCAGCGGGCCCGGGCACCGCCGACACCAAGTATCCCGCTTCGATCACGGCCCGGGCGAGGTGCTCGCCCGGGTCGGAGATGCCCGGCGTGCCGGCATCGCTCACCAGTGCCACGTCGCGCCCGCCGGCCAGCAACTCGAGCACCTCGGCGATGCGGACGTGTTCGGTGTGGTCGTTGGTGATCGCCATCGGCACCCCGCGCACCCCGGCGTGCTGCAGCAGCTTCCCGGTTCGGCGGGTGTCTTCACAACAGATCAGCGCCGCGCTCCGCAGTGCATCGACCGCCCGTGCCGACAGGTCGCCCAGGTTGCCGATCGGCGTGGCGACGAGCACCAGCCGACCTGTACCGCTGAACGTCACGATCGCAGCTCGACCGTCAGACCGACGTGCAGGCCCCATCGGGCGAAGGCCCCGGCCTCGGCCTCCAACACGCGCGTCGCGGCCTTCACCGGCGCG
>VFMC01000437.1 GCA_006515795.1 Acidimicrobiaceae bacterium
ACCACCAACGGCGAGACCATCGCCGAGTTCCGTGAGACCAAGGAGTTCCCGATGGTCGAGATCGCCAACAACGGTGAGACGGCACACACCATGTTGCACGTCACCCAGGAGGGCTCGCCGCTCACCGACCGGCGGGTGCGCTGCGCGCTGGCGTACGCATCCGACAACCAGGCGATCATCGACACGATCGGCGCCGGCGTCAACCAGATCGCCAGTGGACCGTTCTCACCGACGATGGTCGGCTACCTGGAGGACACCGGCTTCCCGCTGGCGCAAGACATGGCCAAGGCGCAGGAGCTGATCGCCGAGTACAAGGCCGAGCACCCGGGCCCACTCACGCTGTCGCTGGCCACCACCCAGGACCAGACCAACCTCACCGTCGCCCAGTTCCAGCAGCAGTGGTTCGAGGAAGCCGGCATCGACGAGGTCACCATCGATCAGGTCGACCAGGGCATCTACATCGTGACCGCGCTGCTCGGCGACTTCCAGGTCTTCCAGTGGCGCCTCTACGGCGGGTTCGACCTCGACATGCAGTACCACTGGTGGCACTCGTCGAGCGCGCTCACGCAGCTCGACGCCCTGCTCGACGAGAACCGCGCCTCGGCCGACCCGGCCCGCAAGAAGGAGATCGCCGAAGAGGTGAACAAGCTGTTCGCCACCGAGTGCTACACCCTCTGGGGCAGCTACACCATCTGGGGCGTGGCCACGAAGCCGAACGTGCACGGCCCGACCGTGTTCGAGATGCCCGACGGGGCCGTCGGCGCATTCGGGGCCGGCATCTCCGGAACGTTCTACCCGATGACCCTGTGGGTCGAGCAGTAGTCGCCACCGGCCACCGGCACGAGCAGGACTGACACGAGCAGAAGGGACCACCACCAGACATGCGATATGTGCTTCGCAGGTTCGCGCAACTCATATTCGTGCTGGTGGTGGTCACCTTCCTCACCTCGATCGCGCTCCGGTTCCTTCCGGGCGGCACCGACGTGCTCGTCGCCCTGAAGACCGGCCCCGGGGCTACCAAGGAGCAGGCCCAGGCAGTGGTCAAGGAGCTCGGCCTCGACAAACCGATCCTCACCCAGTACGTGAACTGGATGAAGGACTTCGTCACCGGCGACTGGGGCCTCACCTTCCAGACCAACCAGTTGATCTCCCAGGAGATCAAGCGGGGGATGCCGATCTCGTTGTACCTGATGATTTACGCACAGCTCGTGGCGCTCGGCATCGCCATCCCCGTGGCCGTCTGGTCGGCGCACAAGCAGAACTCGCGCTTCGATCGGCTGGGCACCACGGCCGCATTCGGCATGCTGTCCACCCCGAACTTCATCGTCGCCCCCGTGCTCATCCTGCTGTTCAGCGTGCAGAACAAGTGGTTCCCCTTCCCGTCCATCTACCGGGGTCTGTGGGACGCTCCGGCGGAGCACTTCAAGGCGTTCGCCCTGCCCACGCTCACCATCGCCATCCCGCTCTTCGCCGGTTACATGCGCCTGCTGCGTTCCGACATGATCGGCACGTTGCAGAGCGACTTCATCACCACCGCCCGCGCCAAGGGAGTGAGCACGCAGCGGCTCCTGTTCGGTCACGCGTTGCGCCCGTCACTTTTCTCGCTGGTCACCTCGGCCGCGGTCAACATCGGCGCGCTGATGGGTGGCGTGGTGATCGTCGAGCAGTTCTTCCTGCTCAACGGGATGGGCCGGCTCACGGTGGAGAGCATCTTCCGTCGCGAGTACCCGACCGTGCAGTACTGCGTGGTGATCCTGGCCATGATCTACGTCCTCGTCAACTTCGTGGTCGACATCGCCTACGCGTTCATCGACCCGCGAGTGCGCGCCGGAAGGGCACTGGGATGACCATGGGCGACACCGTCACCGACACGACCACCGGCACCACCGTTTCCGCCGACGCCGACCCGGCGCTGCCCGAAGCAGCGCGGCAGGTGTTCATCACCGTCAGCGCCGTGGGGGCCAACTCGCTGCCCTACGTCAACCACAGCTGCGACCAGTTCGACAACAAGCTCGAGTGCAGCACTGCGCTGAAGGGCAGCCTGCTGAAGATCGAGCGGCCGCCGACGTGGGCGTGGTTCGCCGAGCCCGAGAAGACGATCGGCGATGGGCCCGAGCGAGCCGGGGTGATGGGCACCGACCGCAACGGCTTCGACATCTTCGCCCGAGCCATGCTCGGGGCCCGCAACTCGTTGATCATCGCCGGCTTCGCGATCACGTTCGGCCTGGCGATCGGCACCTTCCTGGGCATGATCGCCGGCTACTTCCGGGGCTGGGCCGACGCCCTGATCGAGAACTTCACCAACGTGTTGCTGGCGTTCCCGCCACTGCTGCTGGCCATCTTCTTCGTCACCTTCTTCAACCCGCCGAACTCCACCGATGCTGCTACGTCGCGGCCACTGTGGCCGATCATCACCGCACTGGTCATCCTGTCGATCCCGCCGCTCACCCGGCTGGTGCGAGCCAACACCATCGCCTACGCACAGCGCGACTTCGTGGTCGCGGCGCGCAGCCTGGGCGCCAAGCGCAGCCGCATCCTGTTCCGTGAGATCCTGCCCAACATCGTGCCCACGCTGCTGTCGTTCGCACTCACCGGCCTGGCGCTGCTGATCGTCGCCGAGGCGCCCACGCCCACGTGGGGCGCGATGATCTCGGCCGGCTCCGAGCGGTTGCGCAACGGCATCTGGTGGATCTCGCTGATGCCGGCGTTCGTGATGTTCCTCACCGTGCTGTCGATCAACCTCCTCGGCGACGTGTTCGCCCAGCGCTTCAACTCCCGCGAGGCGATTGCGTGAGCATCCAGCTGCAGACCGCCACTCGCCAGGGCGACGGCCCGCTGCTGGAGGTGAAAGACCTGCGCACCCACTTCCGCACCGACCGCGGCCTGGTGCGCTCGGTCGACGGGGTGAGCTTCAGCATGGACCGCGGCCGATCGCTCGGCATCGTCGGCGAATCGGGCTCCGGCAAGACCGTGCTGTCGCGTTCGATCATGGGCCTGCTCCCCCGCCGCAACGTCGAACGGACCCCTCGGGATGGCCAACGTCGATGCCCGCGCCACCGCGCTGAAGCTGCTCCAGGACGTGCGCATCCCCGAACCCGAGAAACGCCTCGATCAGTACGCGTTCGAGCTGAGCGGCGGCATGCGCCAACGGGTGATGATCGCCCTGGCGATGTCGTGCGGCCCCACCCTGCTGTTCGCCGACGAGCCCACCACCGCCCTCGACGTCACCGTGCAGGCGCAGATCCTCGAACTGATCGGCGAGCAGCGCCGCGACCGCAACATGTCGCTGATCCTCGTCACCCACGACCTCGGCGTGGTTGCCGGGCACACCGACGAGATCGCCGTGATGTACGGCGGCAAGCTGGTCGAGAAGGCGCCCACGGCCACGCTCTTCGCCAGCATGAAGATGCCGTACACCGAGGCGTTGCTGAACAGCATCCCCAAGATCGAAGACCCGAGCCACACCCGGCTCACGGTCATCCCGGGGCGGCCGCCCGATCTCGTCAACCCGCCGCGTGGCTGCCGCTTCGCCCCCCGCTGCGCGTTCGCCCAGGCCCGTTGCCACGAGGAGGAGCCGCCCTTGATCCAAGCCGAGCATCCCGAGCACGTGTACGCGTGCTGGTACCCGGTTGGGTCACCGCATCACGTCGAGCGAACCGCCCAGCTCGCCGACGACAAGGTCGGGGCTCGCTGATGGCGGGCACCGGCAAGGCGCACCTCCGCGACAGCGCCGACGTGCTGCTGCGCGTGGAAGATCTGGTGGTCGAGTTCCCCGTCGGCCACACCGGGTTGAAGGTGCACGCGGTGAGCGGCATCAGCTTCGACGTGCTCCGCGGTGAGACGCTCGGCGTCGTGGGCGAGAGCGGTTGCGGAAAGAGCAGCACCGGCAAGGCGCTCATGCAGCTGCCCCGCCCCACCAGCGGTTCGGTGTCGTTCGAGGGCAGAGAGCTCACCTCGATGAGGCCCGACGAGATGCGCGCCGCACGCACCCGCATGCAGATGATCTTCCAAGATCCGGTCTCGTCGCTGAACCCTCGCCGCAAGGTCCGCGACATCGTTCGCGAACCGCTGGTGATCTGGAAGCGCGGCAACGGCAACGAGCAACTGGCCAAGGTCGACGCGCTGCTCGAAGAGGTCGGTATCGATCCGCAGCGAGCCGCCGAGAGCCAGGCGCACCAGTTCTCTGGCGGCCAGTGCCAGCGCATCTCGATCGCCCGGTCGCTGGTGCTCGACCCGTCGATGATCATCTGCGACGAACCGGTCAGCGCGCTCGACGTGAGCGTGCAGGCACAGGTGCTGAACCTGCTCGAAGACCTCAAGGCGAAGCACGGGCTCACGCTGATCTTCATCGCCCACGACCTCGCCGTGGTCAAGAACATCAGCGATCGCGTGGCGGTGATGTACCTCGGCAAGATGTGCGAGGTGGCCCCGTCCGATGTGCTGTACCGCCAGCCGGCACATCCGTACACCTCGGTGCTGCTCGAGTCGATCCCGGTACCGGATCCGACCGTAGTGGTCACCAAGACAGCGATCGAGGGCGAACCACCGTCGCCGGTGCTGCCCCCGGCCGGCTGCCGGTTCAACCCCCGATGCCCCTCGGCCGAAGACGTCTGCCGCCGCGACGAGCCCCAGCTCCGCCAGGTGGGTGAAGGGCACTTCGTGGCCTGCCACTTCCCCAACGCTGGGCGGCTGGGGGCGAACGTGTTGGCGTCGGCAACGGCAAGGATGGGGTGCGTCAGCAGCTCTCCGTCATGTTGCTCGGCGATGAATACGTACGGCCCGCCGTTGGGATGCACCCACTGCCCGGAACCATGGTCGGTTTCGAACACGCTCTCGAACCCGAGCGAGGCCCAGAACGCGGCAGTCGCTCCGTAGTTGCGAGTCTCGACGTAGAACCCTTGAAATCCTTCAGTGGCCATTGCTGCTCCGTTTCCGCTTGGTTGGCGCTGTTGCCGTGTAGTCGGAACGCCGGGCGAGGTGTTCGGTGAGCGCCGTCTCGACGATGGCCGACAGCGACTGCTCGGTCTCCACTGCGTGATGCTTCACGGCGCGGATGGTGTCGACGGTGATGTACACGTTGAACTGCTTGACCGGCCGGGGTTCCGACATTGCTAGTAAGCTAGCACCTAGGCCGGCGCAGCGCATGATCGCCGCACACCCCGTTGCTACGGTCGACCCGTGCCGATCCTCACCGCCGCTGCGCCGACGCACCTCCCGCAGCGCGAAACGCTGGCGCCGCTGCGCTACGGCAGCAACGACCCAACCACGAAGCTGTCGCCCGGAGAGCTGTGGCGGGCAACGCTCACCCCACTCGGGCCGGCCACGGTGCACCTCGATTGGCGCGACGGCTCGTTGCGCGAGCAGGTGTGGGGACCGGGCGCCGACTGGCTGCACGCCACCGTGGCACACCTCATCGGCGATCGCGATCAGCCTTTCGTGTTCACGAACGCTCATCCCACGATCATGCGCGCCCAGCGAAACCGGCCGCAGCTTCGTCTCGGTGCCAGCCTCGATCTCTACCACGAGCTCCTACCGATCGTGCTCGCCCAACGGATCACGGCCGGCGAAGCGTGCAGCCAGTGGCGTCGCTTGTGCCTCGACCTCGGCGAAACCGCGCCCGGACCGCACCAAGGCCTCCGCCTGCCACCGCACCCCGAACGGCTCGGCAGCACGCCGAGCTGGTGGTTCCATCCGCGCGGCATCGAGCGCAAGCGAGCCGAGTGCCTCGTCACGGTGGCTCGCCATGCAGATCGACTGTGGCACTGGGGCGCGGCCGGAAGCATCGAGGCTGCCCGCCGGCTCGTGCTGCTGCGCGGTGTGGGCGAGTGGACCATCGGTGCGGTGCTGACCGCCGCGCTCGGCGAACCCGATGCCGTCGCCGTCGGCGACTTCCACCTCAAGAACACGGTCGCCTGGGCGCTGGCCGGCGAACCGCGGGCCACCGACGAGCGCATGCTCGAGCTGCTCGACCCGTACCGCGGGCAGCGCGCCAGGGTGGTGCGCCTGCTGCAGCTCGAGGTCGGCGGGGCGCCGAAGTTCGGGCCCCGAAAGCGCATCCTGCCGATGTCCGAATGGTGAGCCCGGGCCCCGCTGACCTGCCCCGTTTCACCTCGCGGGGAGTGTTAGCGTCGGAAAGCCGATGAGTACCGTCATCTCCGCTCCCGCTCCCGCCCACGGCGACGTGTCGATGTGGCAATCGTTCCTCCGGCGAGCTGGGGTTGCCTACCTCGTATCTCGTGTGTGCGTCATCGCCGGGGCCGCGATCGTGGCCGCTCAAGATGTGGCCGAGGCCAATCGCCTCGGTGAGGCCCGACCGAAGAACGCTGTCGGCCTGATCTTGCAGGTGCTCACCTCGTGGGACGGTGCGTGGTACTACAAGATCATTCGCGACGGGTACCCGACCGTCATCCCGGCCGCCGTCACCTACGAGATGCCCGAGGCACGCGCCGCGTTCTTCCCCGTGTACCCGATGCTCGTCCGCGCCGCCGACGCGGTGCTCCCCGGTGGCGACGTCGCGGCTGGCGTGTTCGTCAACTTCGTGCTCGGAGCAGTCGCCGTGGTGCTGGTCGGCATCCTCGCCCGCGAACTGTTCGGCGAGCGTGTCGGCTACCGGGCCATGCTGCTGATGGCGTTCTTCCCGGGCAGCATGGCGCTCAGCCTCACCTACTCCGAGGCCACCCTGATCGTGCTTGCCGCGGCATGCCTGCTCATGCTGCTCCGCGAACAGTGGCTCGCCGCCGGGCTCCTCGCCGCCGTCGCCACGGCCACCCGACCGAACGGGCTCGCACTGGTGGCAGCGTGCGCCGTTGCCGCCGCCGTCGCGATCCGCGACGACCGCCGTTGGGGCGCGCTCGTCGCCCCGCTCCTGGCCCCCATCGGCTTCATCGCCTTCCAGCTCTACCTGCTCGACCGCACCGGCGAATGGGCCTGGTTCCGGGTGCAGACCCAGGCCTGGGACGAGGGAACGAGCTTCGGGTTCACCGCGATCAAGAACACGGTCGAGGCGATCATCCGCCCGCTCGCTTCACCCACCGACATCATCACCGCGGTGTCCGTCGCGGTGATGATCGCCTTGCTCGTCATGATGTACAAGCGTCGCCTTCCGTGGCCGATGGTCGCTTACGTCATCGTCGTGTTCGCGTTGATGATCCTGCCGAGCACCGTCACGGCCAGGCCGCGGTTCTTGTTCACCGCCTTCCCGGTGTTCATCTCGGTCGCCGCATGGTGGCCGGAGGAGCACGAGGAGGCATGGGGGCTCGTCATCGCGCTCTGCACCGCCGGTCTCGTCACGCTCACGGGCCTGTACGGCGTGCTCGGCGCCATTCCGTGACTGCGGCCGCGCCTGCCGGCGCGCCTCCTGCAGCAGCCGGCCCGCGGCCGAGAGCACGGCCCGGAGCTCGGTTCACGGCACGGCCGGGCGTCTGGCTGCTGCCACCGACACCAAGCTCTACCTGTACCTCGACCCGGGTCGCCTGATCGCCGACGCCCCGTTCAGCTGGGACAACCGTCAGTTCGGTGGATGGGTCCCCCACCAGACGATCGCCTACCTCTGGCCATCCGGGCCGTGGTTCTGGACCTTCGAGCACCTCGGTGTGCCCGATTGGATCGCTCACCGGCTGTGGCTCGGCACGATCCTGTTCCTCGGTGGAACGGGTGTGCGCTGGGCGGCGCGGCATCTAGGGCTGAGCCCCACCGCAGCCACCGTCGCCGGTGTCGTCTATGCCACGTCGCCGTACATCCTGCCGTACGTGTCGCGCACCTCGGTGATGCTGTTGCCCTGGGCAGGTGTCGGCTGGCTCGTCGGTCTCACCATCAGGGCCGCCTCGCGCAACGGATGGCGCGACCCGGCACTGTTCGCGCTGGTGGTCGCCACGGTCGGGGCAGTCAACGCCACCGCGCTGGCGTTGATC
>VFMC01000047.1 GCA_006515795.1 Acidimicrobiaceae bacterium
GGTTCATCGGCTTGGCCGGCTGCGACAAGAGCATTCCGGCCATGCTGATGGCCGCGGCCCGCCTCGATCTGGCGAGCGTGTTCGTGTACAACGGCTCGACGATGCCGGGGGAGCACCGCGGCGCGGCCACCGACATCACCAGCGTGTTCGAGGCCGTCGGAGCCTGCGCGCTCGGCACGATCACCGAGGACGAGCTCGGCGAGATCGAGCGCACCGCCTGCCCGGGGGAGGGCGCCTGTGGCGGCATGTTCACGGCGAACACGATGAGCTCGATCGCCGAGGCGATCGGCATGTCGCTGCCGGGCACCGCGTCGCCCCCGGCCATCGACAGTCGCCGCGAGGGAGACGCCCATCGCGCCGGTGAGGCCGTGGTCAACATGCTCCGCCTCGGCATCACGCCGCGCCAGATCATGACCAAGGAAGCGTTCGAGAACGCGATCGCCGTCACCTCGGCACTCGGTGGTTCCACCAACGCGGTGCTGCACCTGCTGGCCATCGCCAACGAGGCCGGTGTCGAGCTCGAGCTCGACGACTTCAACCGGATCGCCGCCAAGGTCCCGCACATCGCCGACATGAAGCCGGGCGGCAAGTTCCACATGAGCGATCTCGACCGCGTCGGCGGTGTTCCCGTCGTGATGAAGCACCTCCTCGACGCCGGCCTGTTGCACGGCGACGTGATGACCGTGACCGGCAAGACGATGGCCGAGAACTTGGCGGAGATCGATCCCCCAGGTCCGGACGGGGTGGTGGTGTACCCGCTCGATCAACCGCTGCATACCGAAGGCGGCATCGTCGTGCTCACCGGCTCGCTGGCGCCGAAGGGCGCGGTGGTGAAGGTGGCCGGGCTGTCGCGCGAGCAGATGGAGTTCGAGGGCATCGCTCGCGTGTTCGACGGCGAGGACGGCGCGATGGAGGCGATCCTGTCGGGCTCGATCCAACCCGGCACGGTGCTGGTGATCCGCTACGAAGGTCCCAAGGGCGGACCGGGGATGCGCGAGATGCTGGCCATCACTGGTGCGTTGAAGGGCGCCGGACGTGGCGGCGACTGCGCGCTGATCACCGACGGCCGGTTCAGCGGTGGAACATGGGGGTTCTGCATCGGCCACGTCGCGCCCGAAGCCGTCGACGGTGGCCCGATCGCGTTCGTGCGCGATGGCGACACCATCCGCGTCGATGTGCATGCGCTCACGCTCGATCTCCTGGTCGACGACGGTGAGTTGGCCAAGCGGCGTGCGTCGTGGTCGCCGAACCCGCCCCGCTACACCACCGGCGTGCTCGGCAAGTACGCGAAGCTCGTGCAGGGCGCCGAGACCGGAGCGATCACCAACACGCTCTGACGGCTCAGGTGACCAGGGTGCCTTGCACTCGTCGCAGGAGGTGGCACACACCTACCAGCAGGCGGTAGCTCATCTCCGGGTGCTCTTTGAGCAATGGCCGCAGGGTGATCGATGCGACCGAGCACGCCTGCAGCGCCGACGTGGCCTGCACCGACGCCGATCGCGGCCCGCGGTCGATGACCGCGATCTCGCCGAACGATCCACCGGGGCCCACCTCACCTACTTTGGCGCCGTTGACGATGATGTCTGCGGTGCCTTCGAGCACGAGATAGAAACGTCCGGATGTGTCGCCCTGGGCCACGATCTCGGATCCTGATTCGAACCTCTCCGGCCGGCACATCGCCGCGATCTGTTGCAGATCGGCGGTCGTCAGATCGGAGAACAAGTCGACTCGGGCGAGCGCGGCGACAACGGCGTCGTCGGGCTGGCTCGCTCGTCTGGTCATGTGCTGCTCGTTTCGACTGCATGTGCTCGAAGGCGCTGTCGGCGGAGCGTATCGCGAACGCAGGATCGCTCCGACCGTTCAGGTGCTGACGGCCCGAGCGCTGAGCGCCTGTGCCGCGAGGCGCCAGCCGACGAGCAGCACACCTGTGGCGATGGTTGCCACGACGATGAAAGACGCCGCCGTGCCGCGGTCGAACACGAACCGACGCATGACCATCCCGACGACGATCGTGATCGGCCAGATCGCCACTCCGGTTCGCAGCCCGAGTGGCTCACGCCATGCCCGCACCACGAGCCATGCCACCGCCAGTCCGATCAGGAACGGTGCCGCCACGACGCCGGCATCCACCACCACGTTGCCGGGCTCGTCGTGGCTGCGGCGACCGATGGCGACGAAGATGACGATCGCGGCGACGTCGAAGAGGGCCGCCCGAACGACGTGCCGTGATGGCATCAGTGCGCGCTGAACTCACCGAGCTGGCCGCGGAAGAACAGCAGTGGCTGCGGGTCGGAGTCGGGGTGGGCGTGTTCGAAGTCGACGATCAGGCCCATCACGAAGTGGTGATCGCCGGCATCGACCACCTGGTCGATCGTGCAGTCCATCCAGGCGATCGCCCCGTCGAGGATGGGGGAACCGGTGACAGGCGAGGGCGACCAACCGACCCCCTCGAAGGGATCGTCGATGCTCGTCTTGGAGAACCGCCAGCACAGGTCGTCGTGCTCACGAGCCAGCACGTTCACGCAGAACGCGCCGGCCTCGCGGATGCGCTGCCACCGGTCGGATGACACCATCGGCAAGAACCCGACCAGCGGCGGATCGAGCGACACCGAAGTGAACGAACCGATGGTGAAGCCGATCGGTGTGCCGTCGAGCGCGCCGGTGACAACGGTGACGCCGGTGGGGAAGTGGCCAAGCACCTGGCGGTACTTCATCGGATCGATCGACATGGCCTGACTGTAGACCGCTCGACTCGTGTGGGATCCTGTCACTCGATGATCGACAAAGTCGCGTTGCGCGGGCGCATGCGCCAGGTTTGCGAGACGGTCGACGATCGCCTCATCCGCAGCGTGCAGCTATGGGTGCTGCTCGCCGATCTCCCCGAGTACGCCGCAGCCCGCACGGTGATGGCCTTCGCCTCGATGCCGGCGGAGCCCGACACCGATGGTCTGTTCGCCCGCTTGCACCACGACGGCAAGAAGCTGGTGCTGCCCCGGCTCGAGGGCGGCGAGATCGTGCCTGCACCCGTGATCAACGGGTTCACCATCGGGCAGTGGGGAATTCGCGAGCCCGACGGCGACCGCGTCGACCCTGCGACCGTCGACCTCGTGGTGGTACCCGGCGTCGCGTTCACGCTCGCGGGCGATCGCCTCGGGCACGGCAAGGGCTACTACGACAGGTTCCTCGCCGGCTCGAACGCGCCGACGGTCGGTGCGTGCTTCACCGAGCAGATCGTCGATGAGCTCCCGGTGGAACCGCACGACGTCCGCCTCCAGCACGTGATCCACGCGTGAGCATGCGCCGGCCGTGCGGCTGACCGAGTGACGCAGTGGCAGAGTGACGGCGTGACCTACACCCTCGACGAGCTTCGCGCCGCCGGCGACCTCGTGCATCGGCATGTGCCGGCAACTCCGCAATACGCGTGGCCGATGCTTGGTGCCGAACTCGGCGGCGAGGTGTGGGTGAAGCACGAGAACCACACGCCCACCGGCGCCTTCAAGGTTCGCGGCGGGCTCACCTACGTGGACCGACTGGTGCGTGAACGCCCCGAGGTGCAGGGCCTCATCAGCGCCACACGCGGCAACCACGGGCAGAGCATCGCCCTCGCCGGCCGCGCCGCCGGCGTGCCCGTCACCATCGTGGCGCCGCACGGCAACAGCCCCGACAAGAACGCGGCCATGCGGGCCCTCGGCGCCGAGCTGATCGAGCACGGGCGAGACTTCCAGGAGGCCCGCGAACACGCAGCCTCCCTGGCCGATGACCGTGGCCTCGAGATGGTGCCGTCGTTCCACCCCGACCTAGTGCTCGGCGTCGCCACCTATGCGCTGGAGCTGTTCGAAGCCGTTGGAGACATCGATGCGGTCTACGTACCGGTCGGGATGGGCTCGGGCATCTGTGGGCTCATCGCCGCCCGCGACCTGCTCGGACTGAGCACCGAGATCGTCGGTGTCGTCGCCGAACGTGCTCCCGCGACGGCGCTGTCGTTCGCGGCCGGCGAGGTCGTCACCACCGAGACCGCGGACACGTTCATCGATGGCGTCGCCTGCCGAGTCCCCGATCCCACCGCGATCGGCATCATCACCGGCGGTGCGGCGCGCATCGTGCAGGTGTCGGAAGATGCGTGCGCGGCAGCGATCCGGTTGCTGTTGACCACCACGCACAACCTCGCCGAACCGGCCGGCGCTGTGGCCACCGCCGGACTGACGGTGGAACGCGAGCGCCTGCGCGGGCAGCGGGTGGCCACCGTCATGACCGGCGGCAACCTCGACGCCCACCTGCTCGCCGAGATCCTCGCCGGCCGCACGCCCACCGTGTGACCGGAAGGTCGCGACAGATCAGGTCTCGTCGTAGTACTCGCGGCCGAGATGGGTGATCTGGTCTTCGCCCATCATCCACCGCAGCGTGTTCTTGAGCTTGGTGAGCTGTACGAACAAGTCGTGCTCGGGGTACAGGCCGGGGGCCACCTGCGGGCTCTTGTAGTAGAAGCTGAGCCACTCCTGGATGCCGCCGAGACCGGCGCGCTGGGCGAGGTCGCTGAACAGCACCAGGTCGAGCGCCAGTGGCGCGGCGAGGATGCTGTCGCGGCACAGGAAGTCGACCTTGATCTGCATCGGGTAGCCGAGCCAGCCGAAGATGTCGATGTTGTCCCAGCCTTCCTTGTTGTCACCACGCGGCGGGTAGTAGTTGATGCTCACCTTGTGGAAGACGTTGCCGTAGAGGTCGGGGTTCTTCGCCGGTTCGAGGATGTCCTCGAGCACACCGAGCTTCGACTCCTCCTTGGTCTTGAAGTTCTCCGGGGCGTCGAGCACCTCGCCGTCGCGGTTGCCGAGGATGTTGGTGCTGTACCACCCCGACAGGCCGAGCTGACGAGCCTTCAACATCGGGGCCAGCACGGTCTTCATCAGCGTTTGGCCGGTCTTGAAGTCCTTGCCGCTGATCGGCACGTTGCGTTCGATGGCAAGCTGTCGCAGCACGGGCGTGTCGACCGCGAGGTTCGGCGAGCCGTTGGCGAAGGGCACGCCCTCGAGGATCGCCGCGTACGCGTAGAGCATCGACGGGGCGATCATCTCGTCGTTCGCATCGATGGCCTTCTCGAAGCTCTCGAGGTCCATGTGCTGGGGACCTGGCTCGATGTAGATCTCGGTGCTCGCACACCAGATCATCACCAACCGGTCGACACGCTTCTCGTCGCGGAAGCGGTTGATGTCGTGGCGGATCGCGTCGAGCATCGCTCGCTTGCCGATGTCGCCCTTGGTGTGCTCGCCATCGAGGTTGCGGGCGTACTTGCGCTCGAAGGCGGCGGCCATCGGGCGTACGTCGCGGAGCACGTCGGAGATCGCCTCGATGTGCTTTCCGCCTTCGAGCACGCCGGCCCGGCTGGCCGCCACGTAAGCGTCGTCGGGGAACACGTCCCACGCGCCCCACACGATGTCGTCGAGGGCTGCAAGTGGGACGAAGTCCTTCACGAGGGGGCTGCGGTTGTCGGTTCGCTTGCCGAGACGGATCGTTCCCATCTGGGTGAGGCTCCCGATCGGCAGGCCCTGGCCGCGCTTCACCAGCTCGACCCCCGCGATGAGAGTGGAGGCGACTGCGCCGAGACCGACCGTGAGCACGCCGAGGCGGCCCGAGGCGGGGGAAATGGTTGGGGTCATGTGGTTCTCCGTGGAGGTCCGAGGCTGCAGCGAGGTTGCTCAACTTCTGGAAGTGGTGCGCTGAAGGCTAGAGGTTTCGCGCCTCGGCGGTCCATCGCCGCGATCGTCGCTTTGCTCACGAATCCATCACATTCCACGAATACCGTCGCCTGTGACGACGAACGAGGGTCCGTCGCCGGCGCAGGCAAGCGAAGGAGAATGAGCGAGATGAGCCGTCGAATCCGACACCAACTGGCCGTAGCAGCGATCGTGTTCGCGGTGGCCGTTCCCAGCTTTGCGGCCACTGCATCTGCCGATGATGGCGACCTCGGCACCCGCCTGGCGCGGGTCTGCGCGCGCGTCGCCCCAGCCGAGCAGCGGGTCAGCGCGATCATCGCCCGTCTGGAGGGTGGCGCCGACTTGCGCGGCTCGCTGGCGTGGTTCGATGCCCAGATCGCCCGGGCAACGTCGATGAACCGCCCCAAGATCGCCGCCGACCTGCAGGCCCGCCGCAACCTGCTGGCCGATCGGCTCGCGCAGTTGCACCGGCGCATCGACCGCCTCGACCGGGCGGCCGACTTCTGTCGCGAGAAGGGCATCGCTGTATGACGTTCGGCCGAACGACGGTGATCGCCCTCGCCTGCGGGGCGTTCGCGGCCGCGTGCTCGTCCGCCGACGCGGAGCCGGGATCGCCGGCACCGCCAAGTGCGGCGACGGTCTCGGCCGGTAGCCCGATCGATGCCGCAACCGATGCCGCAACCGATGCTGCGGCCGGAACTGGCGGCGACACGACCACGGCCGCGCCCACCTCGCTCGCCGCCGTGTCGACGGTGCCCGGCCTGTCGTCATCGACGACGACCGTCTCGCCCACCGCTTCGCCCACCACGTCGCTCGCCGGTTCGCCCACCACCGTCAGCACCGTTGCGCCGCCCCCGGCCGGCCCAACGTTGTCGGAGGCCGAGGTGGTGGAGATCGAGCAGGCGCTCGACGAGCTCGAACTGTTGCTCAGCGAGATCGACCAGCAACTCAGCGACATCTGAGGGCGGCATCCGAGCGTGTTGCAAAACTCGTGAGCCGCGTGGTTAACTGCTGACCGTGCGTGCCACCACCGGTCTCACCCTCGTAGTAATCATCGTGTAGACGCACGCCCTTATATCCGCGTGCGTCCAGGCCTCCCAGAGCGGGAGGCCATTTGCGTTTTCGACCCGTTCTCGCCAGATCACCCTCGCCAGATCACCCTCGCCAGATCACCCTCCCCACATCACCCTCGCCAGCTTCACCAAGGAGTCCGACCCATGAAGATCACCGGGGCCCAAGCCCTCATCAAGGCCCTCGAGATGGAGGGCGTGGAAGTGATGTTCGGCCTTCCCGGTGGCTGCATCCTGCCCGCCTACGATCCGCTGCTCGACAGTTCGATCCGCCACATCCTCGTTCGCCACGAGCAGGGCGCGGGCCACATGGCCGAGGGCTACGCCCACGTCACCGGCCGTCCCGGAGTGGCCATGGTCACCAGCGGTCCGGCGGCCACCAACATGGTCACACCGCTGATGGACGCGTACATGGACTCGATCCCGATGGTGTGCATCACCGGCCAGGTGCCGACCTCGGCGATCGGCACCGACGCATTCCAGGAGTGCGACACCGTCGGCATCACCCGCAGCGCCACCAAGCACAACGAGCTGGTCATGACCGCGCAGGATCTGCCGCTGGCCGTGCGCCAGGCGTTCCACATCGCCACCACCGGCCGACCGGGCCCCACGCTCATCGACGTGCCCAAAGATGTGCTCACCGCCACGATGGACTGGTACTGGCCCGGCGACGACGAGGTGTCCGACAGCCTTCCCGGCTACCGGCCGACCGTGAAGGGGCATGCCCGCATGATCAAGGAGGCGGCTCGCCACATCCTGGCCGCCGAGCGGCCGGTCATCTACGCCGGCGGTGGCATCCTCAGGGCGCGGGCAGCCGAGGCGCTGCGCGAGCTGGCCGAGCTCACCGACATCCACGTCGTCACCACGCTGATGGCTCGCGGCGCCTTCCCCGACGATCACCCGTTGTGCCTCGGCATGCCGGGCATGCACGGCAACGCCACCGCGATCACCGCGATGCAAAAGAGCGACTTGCTGATCACGCTCGGGGCCCGTTTCGACGACCGCATCACCGGCAAGGTGTCCTCGTTCGCTCCGGACGCCAAGGTCATCCACGTCGACATCGACCCAGCCGAGCAGGGCAAGGTCCGCCGGCCCGACGTGCCGATCGTCGGCGACGCCAAGTACGTGATCGAAGAGATCGTGAAGGCGCTCAAGGACATGATCCGCAGCGGCGAGAGCCAGGCCGACACGAGCGCGTGGAAGAGCCGCGTCAGCGGCT
>VFMC01000438.1 GCA_006515795.1 Acidimicrobiaceae bacterium
CCTCCTGGATCTGGGTCGAAACCTCGATGGCAGGCTCACCTGTTCCTCCTGATCGGCCGCGGTTCGCGCCGGACACCACGCCACCCCGGTTGCGGATGCCGCTGGCGAACAGTTCCGGGGTGAGTGCCAGCACCGCGACCATGCCCATCCCCGCCACGACGACCACCATCACGAGATACGACAAGAAGATGCGCCAACGCAACGCGAGCCGGCGGCTCACGGGATGTCGACGAATCGGTAGCCGACACCGCGAACGGTCTCGATCCAACTCGGATTGCCGGCGTCATCGCCGAGCGCCCGCCGCAGGTTGCGGATGTGTACGTCGACCACCCGCTCGTCTCCGAACCAGTCCCAACCCCATACCCGCTCGAGCAGTTGCCGCCGCGAGAACACCGGGCCCGGCTGCGATGCGAGGCCGGACAAGAGGTCGAACTCGAGTGCCGTCAACTCGACCACAGAGCCGGCCACCGTTGCCCGTCGACGCCCTGAATCGATCTCGAGAGCGCCGGCGATCACCACGTCATCGGGAGCGCGGGCACCGGCTCGCCGCCGACGGAGCACGGCCTTGATGCGCGCCGTCAACTCGCGGGGGCTGAATGGCTTGGTGAGGTAGTCGTCGGCTCCAATCCCGAGGCCGATCACCTTGTCGGTCTCCTCACTGCGGGCGGTCAGCATGATCACGTACACATCTGAAAAGGTGCGAATCTGGCGGAGCGCTTCGAGACCGTCGAGTCGTGGCATCAACAGGTCGAGCACCACCAGGTCAGGAGCGTGCGAACGCACGGCGCTGACCGCCTGCTCACCATCGGCGGCCTCCACGACGTCGAAGCCCTCCGCCCGCACGTAGGAACCCACCAGCTTGCGGATCGAGGCCTCGTCGTCGCGATAGTAGGCCGTCGACTACTTCCAGGCGCGGCGGTAGGGGAACCCCGAACCGAGGTTCCCCTACCGACTGAGCCGTTCAGCTGCCGCTACGGCCGTGCTGACTGCCGGTGCCATCCTGTGGGCCTTCGTGGACTGGGCCGGTGCCGTCTTGGACACCGTCCGCATATCCACCACCCGAGCCGTCGGTAGCCGGATACGTGCACTGCTGATCACGATCCTGCTCGGCCGCTCGAACCCGGATCTGCATCCGCTCGGGGTTCCCGAGGCGCTCTTGCTGTTGATCGCAGGTCTGCGCGCAGTCGCGGTCGCGCAGGCGATCCTGATCCTCATCTCGGTCCTGGGCTACCGCCACACCGGCGGGCACCGCGATTGCGAGCACCAGGCCTACTGTCACCATTGTCTTCCTGAACATGACCGGACCTCCTTCTCGAACGTTGCTGTTCGGTCGACATCATTGGACCGCGCCACCATGAAGCGCGCCGCGTCGCGTTCATGAACCTTTGGTGAAGGCATCAGACCCTGGCGGGTTACCCTCATCGGTGTGGGTCGTGGCCCGCACCGGGCACCGGCAAAAGGACACCGACGACATGGACACCGACGACATGGACACCGACGACATGGACACCGACGACATCGAACCTGCAGGGCATGAGATGCCGATCACCAATCCGCCGCAGTTCCGCGCCGATCCCGGCGGGCACGTCTATGCCGTTTTCGATGAACCGACACGCGACATCCCGGCGATAACGGCAGGCCTGCTCGCCGCGAAGATCCCCCTCGACGGCATGCACGTCTACTGCTGCAGCGAGGGGGTGGATGCCCTCGACCCTTCAGGTAAGGGCCACGGCCTTCGGGCCAGGATCACACGCATGGCCCAGTCGGTCGCCTACGACGACGACAATCTTGCGGACATCGAAACGGAACTGGAGGCCGGGCACGCCTTGTTGGGTGTGGCGGTCGACGAGGATCGAGTGACCGAAGTTGCGGCGATCATCCGACGCCTCGGCGGTCACGACCTCGTCCACTACGGCAAGCACACTTGGCGCCGCCTCAGCCCCAAACGTCGCTGAACGGATCTGTTTTGAGGATCACTGTCAGGCGGTGATGTCGCGGCGGGCGAAGGTCACGGCGGTGAACATGTAGGCGCCCATTGCGTAGGCGGCGGTCAGGCCGAGCGCGGCGCCGAACCCGATCGTGGCGTTGCCGCCTTCGGCTAGGGCCGACATCGCGCTGGCGGGGAGCCACTCCTCAGTGGAGGGCCACAGCGAGTTGAACAGCAGCTGTTCGGCGAGCAGGAAGTAGCCCACGCCGGCAGCGATGGCGATCGCGGACGACTTGGTGATCATTGCCAGCATGGCGCCGAAGACGCCCCAGGCGATGCACGACAGCAGCACGTCGAGGTAGGTGGCGAGCCCTTCGGTCAGCGCGCCCGGACCAGTCCAGGCGGAGGTGTCGAGCCCCTCGCTGTCGGCGAGGGGGAAGGCGACAGCGGCGACGGCGACGCTCGTGATAGCCAGCCCGGCGGCGATGAAGGAGGCGAGCGCGACGGTCTTGCCGGCGAGCACGCTGAGGCGTCGTGGTTCGACGGTGAGCACGGCGCGGATCGTGCCAGTGGTGAACTCTCCGGCAACGTTGGAGGCGAAGATGGCCAGGGCGACGAGGCCGAGGAACGTAGCCGCGGCGCCGAGACCGGCCAGCCAGCCACCTGGGGCAGCGAGGTCGCCGAGGGTGAGGTTGCCCATCGGGCCGGAGCGAGTAGC
>VFMC01000439.1 GCA_006515795.1 Acidimicrobiaceae bacterium
GTCGCGGTGAGCGGCTCGGCCACGCTGGGCGCGGTTGACCTGGATGGCACCGTGAGCGGAACGGACGCGAACAGCGGGGCCGCCGTGTCTGACAGCAGTGCGGGTTCGGCCGACGGATGGACGGTTCTGACGCCTGCGGCGTTGGAGATTCTGAGCGTTCGGGCGTCGCCCGGGCTGGTGAGCCGTGGACAGACGGGCATCGCGGTGGCGATGGTGGTGAGGAACACGGGCGAGGCCGTGGCGAACGTCGCTTCGTCGAGCCTGACGTTCAACGCGGGCGGAACGGACGTGGCGTCGGAGTACACGGTCGCGCCGGGGGCAAATCTGGCTTCCATAGCGGGCGGTGCGACGACGACGTTCACGTACACGGTGACGGTGGGCGGGTCGGCGACGCTGGGCGCAATCGACCTGGATGGCATGGTGAGCGGGACGGATGCGAACGGCGGCGATTCCGTTTCTGACAGCGGCGCGGGCACGGCCGACGGGTGGACGGTGCAGACGCCCGCAGGGCTCGAAGTCGTGAGCGTCTCGGCCGTGCCTTCGACGGTGAGCCTGGGTCAGACGGGTGTCTCCGTCCTTGTGCAGGTTCGAAACACCGGCCAGGCCTTGGCGAACGTCGCCGCTTCCGGTCCGACGTTCATGGCTGGTGGAACCGAGGTGACCTCCGAGTACACGGTGACGGCGGGGTCGAACCCGTTGTCGGTGGCGGGCGGTGCGACGACGACGTTCAGCTACACGGTGGCAGTGAACGGCTCGGCCACGCTGGGAGCGGTGGACCTGGACGCCACAGTCAGCGGCAGCGACGCCAACAGCGGCGAGGTGCTCTCGGACGACACGGCCAGCGGCACCGACGCGTGGACGGTGCAGGCGCCGGCAACGCTGGAAGTCGTGAACGTCTCGGCCGCGCCCTCCTCGGTGAGCCGGGGCCAGACCGGTGTCCTTGTCTCCGTACAGGTGCGGAACAGTGGCCAGGCCGTGGCGAACGTTGCCGCTTCCGGCCTGAAGTTCGCGGCCGTGGGAACCGACGTGACCTCCGAGTACGCCGTGACGGCGGGCGCGAACCCGGTGTCGGTGGTTGGCAGCACGACGACGACCTTCACCTACATCGTGGCGGTAAGCGGTTCGGCGACGCTGGGTGCCGTCGACCTGGACGCTGCTGTCAGCGGCGCTGATGCCAACAGCGGCGAGGTGCTCTCGGACGACACAGCCAGCACCACCGACGCGTGGACGGTGCAGGCGCCGGCAACGCTGGAAGTCGTGAGCATCTCGGCCGCGCCCTCCTCGGTGAGTCGGGGCCAGACGGGTGTCCTTGTCGCCGTACAGGTGCGGAACACTGGCCAGGCCGTGGCGAACGTTGCCGCTTCCGGCCTGACGTTCACGGCCGTGGGATCCGACGTGACCTCCGAGTACGCCGTGACGGCGGGCGCTAACCCGGCGTCGGTGGCTGGCGGTGCAATGGCGACGTTTAGTTATACCGTGGCTGTGGATGGCTCGGCGACGCTGGGTGCCGTCGGCCTTGATGCTGCCGTCAGCGGTACCGATGCGAACAGCGCGGTCTCCGTTTCTGACATCGGCGCGGGCACGGCCGATGGGTGGACCGTGCAGACGCCCGCGGCGCTGGAGATTCTGAGCGTTCAGGCGTCGCCCGGGCTAGTGAGCCGTGGGCAGACGGGCATCGCGGTGGCGATGATCGTGAGAAATACGGGCGAGGCTCTGGCGAACGTCGTCTCGTCGGGCCTGGCATTCGAGGCGGGCGGAACGGACGTGGCGTTGGAGTACACGCTCACGCCGGGGACGGCGACGCTCGGCGCGGTCGACCTGGACGGAACCGTGAGCGGCACCGATGCCAACAGCGGCGTGGTGCTCTCGGACGACGCTGCCGGCACCGCCGACGCGTGGACGGTGCAGACGCCCGCGGCGTTGGAGATCCTGAACGTTCAGGCGTCGGCCGGGCTGGTGAGCCGTGGACAGACGGGCATCGCGGTGGCGATGGTGGTGAGGAACGCCGGCGAGGCTCTGGCGAACGTCGTCTCGTCGGGCCTGACGTTCGAGGCGGGCGGAACGGACGTGGCGTCTGAGTACACGGTCGCGCCGGGGACGCATCCGGCTTCCGTAGCGG
>VFMC01000440.1 GCA_006515795.1 Acidimicrobiaceae bacterium
GCCAGGCCCCCACCCGCGAATCGCACGCGCACCGTGCGGTCCAGGCCTGCATCGGCCGCCGGCGCCAGTCTGGCCGGGTCCAAGGCAAGCACGGTCACCGTGTCCGTCGAGGTGGAGGTTCCATCGCAGACGGTCACTGCGAATCGATACGGTCCGGCCGCAATCAGCGGCGATCCCGGCCCCGACCGCAGCGCATCGGAGAACACCGCCAGCGTCTGGGCCGCATCGGGTGCGGAGAGAGTCACGGCCCCGGGCTCGGGAGCCGACACGACTCGCCACGCGTAGGTCAAGGTCTCGCCGTTGGGGTCGGTGGAGGCCGACGCATCCAGGGCGATCGCCAGCGTCGTCGAGGTGCCCGCGGGCGTGCCGGGCCGCGTCAACGCCAGTTGCCGATCGCCACGGGCGTCGGCCACGGGAGGCTCGTCGGTCAAGCTAGCCGAGAGCGTCGTCTGGCTCGTGCGGCCGAGTCGGTCCGTCACGGTCAGCGTGAACGTGTACAGGCCCGCACGCACCGCGGGATAGGAGGTTGTCGGTTGCGTCGACTCGAACGCGGCGGCTCCCGGCGGCCGCGCGGTCAGCAGCCAGGAGAAGATCAAGCCGGCGCCCGTTGACGTCGACCCGTCGAGGACCATGTCGCGGGCCCCACCGGAGCCGTTCTGAGGAACGATCGTGGCCCGTGGCGGGGCCGGGATGACCGTGACCTGGACGGTCGCCGGCACCGAGACGGCAACCGAGTCCCCGGCCCGCACTTCCACCAGATAGACGCCCTCCGCATTCGGGGTGAACTGCGTCGTAGCGGCGAGGGCCGAGTCGTTCGGAACGAAGGCCGCACCTGTGGCCGCGCTGGCGGCTGGCCGACTGGCGATGGACCACGAGTATGAGAGCGGGTCCCCCGCATCGGGATCGGAGCCGGAGGCGGTGAGCGTCAAACTCTGGCCCAATGTGGTGCTTGCACTCGCCGAGGTCGAGACGTCCGGAAGCGAGTTCTCGACGACCACGTTCACCGTATCGGTTGCTGGCGTCAGCGGGCCATCGCTGACGGTCAAAGACAGGAGGTAGGTCCCCTTGCGCGCGGGGCGGAAGTGCGGTTGCGCGGAGCCCACGGGGAGGATCGCGCTCGAATCGAGCGAACTGCCTTGCGGCTGCGTCACGAAGCTCCAAGCGTACGCGAGCTGGCCACCCAGAGGATGACGCGAGCCCGAGCCGTCCAGCGCCACGTGGGTTGTGACCCGCCCGGTCCGTTCCGGGCCGGCGTCAGCAGAGAGCCGATCGACGGTCCAGGAATCGGGTTCGTCCGCCGAGGTGTCGACCAGCTCCCGCGAAGTGAGCGCGTCGGCGCCGGCGAGCACCGCATCGAGCGTGGTGATGCCGAGAGCCGCCGTGGAGGTGACCTCGACGCCGAAGCTGAAGGTGGCGGTGGTCTGGGCCGCAAGCTCGAGCGGGCCGCTCAACTGAGTCACGACGTAGCCCGCGACGTCATCGTTGAAAGCGAGACCGATGGCTGAGACAACCGCGCTCGTGTCACCGCTGTTGGCGACCGTGACGCTCACCGGGCTGACGGTCTGTCCTCGGACCACGAGCGCGGGCGCGGCCGTCACGGCGCGCAAGGCCAGGGTGGCGCCGGCGAGAACCGTGAAGCTCGCGTTGCTGGCTGCCAAGCAGAGATTGCCCGCAGCATCGGATGCGCCGCCGATCGCGACGACGGCCGGACCAGCCTGGCTGCCGTCGAGCACGTCGTAGGCATAGGTCCATACGGAGGGCTCGGCCGTGGCGGTCATCGCCGCCTCGATCAG
>VFMC01000441.1 GCA_006515795.1 Acidimicrobiaceae bacterium
ACCGGCGGATGCGCTCGAACGTCCGAGGCGTGTCGTGGTCGAAGCCGACCACCATCATCGCCAGCACCTGAATGCCCCGCTCGTGGATGCGGTCGACGACGGCGCGGTATCGGTCGACCTGGCAGCGGACGCCCTTGTCGACCGAGTCGAGGCTTGCCTGCTCGACCGACTCGAAACCGATGGAGAGCGTTTCGCAGCCGGCGGCCGCCAGCCGATCGAGCAGCTCGCCGTCTTCTGCCACGTCGGCGGTGATGTTGCAAATCCAGTCGACGCCGAGCGGGCCGATCGCATCGACCAGTTCGCGGAAGTAGCCGCGATCCGCCGCCGGGTTGTCGTCGGTGAAGGTGACCCGGTGGATGCCCATGGCTTGCAGCGAGCGGATGTCGCGCACCACGTTGGCGATGGGCTTCCGCCGCTGCCGGCGCTGGCCCAGATGGCTCGTGACGCAGAAACGGCAACCGATCGTGCAGCCACGGGTGGCTTCGACGGGGAAGTAGAACCCGACCCGGCGCCGATCCACCAGGTCGTAGCGGGGGATAGGCGTGTCGCTCAGATCGGGAGGTTGATCGTGCCGGTAGAGCGGCTTGAGGTTGCCTGCCGCCAGGTCGGCCATCACCGCGGGAACGAGCCCCTCGGAGTCGCCCACAACCAGGCTGTCGACGTGCGGCCCCGCCAGGTCGGGATAGGCCGAGGCGGTCGCCCCCCCGAGCACGACCTTGAGGCCGCGCTTCCTCAGGTTGTCCGCGTACACCAGCGCGCGAGGCAGGGCCGAGCCCATCACGCTCAGCGCGACCAGGTCGGTGGCCCCGTCGATCTGCTCGGGCAGCGGCAGCGGATCCAGCAGCTCGTCGATGACGCGAACCCGTGCGTGGCGGCTGAAAAGCGCGGCCACGTACGGCAGCGTCAATCCGAAGTACCAGAGCCGGCTGTGCCGGTCGGCGAGCCCGCCCGGCCCGGGGGCCATCTGCAGGAGCAGGACGTTCTTCTCGGAGGGCATCAGACGGGTGTGGCCCCGCTCCTCACCTGGTGGCGCATGAAGAGGTTGACGGCGATCGAGCCGAGCCGGCGCAGCGGATGCCGATCGGGGCGGCGCAGGACCTGCCTTCGCACGATCGAGCCGAGCGAATAGAAACCGCGGTAGAGCCGCCAGAACTGCTGTTCCAGTTCCTTGGGCGTCATCTGGGCCGGGCGGAACACGGCCTCCTCGGCCGAGTAGTGCGAGAGGTCGAGGTCGAGCATCCGGCCCTGGGCCTGCATCTCGTCGTGCAGTGGCGTCCCGGCGATTGGCGTGAGCACGTGGAAGATGGCGGTCTCGACCTTGTTCTCGACCAGGAACGCGAGCATCCGATCGAGGATCTCGGGCGTGTCGTGGTCGAAGCCGACCACCATCATCGCCGTGACGTGGATGCAGTGGTCGTGCAGCCGTCGGATGAACTTCGAGTAGCCCTTCACGTCGAAACAGCTCTTGCCGGCCGCGTCCAGGCTTTCCTGGTTGACCGACTCGAAGCCGACGGCGAGCATCTCGCATCCGGCGGCGGCGAGCGTCGCGGCCGCCTCGTCGTCAGGGACGGCCTGAACGGTAGCGTTAGCCATCCACCCGATGCCGAGAGGGGTAACCGCCGCCACGAGCCGGCGGAAGTAGTCGCGATCGACCGTCGGGTTGTCGTCCATGAAGATGACGCGGTCGACGCCGAGCGCCTGGATAGCCCGGATGTCGCGGACCACGTCTTCGAGCGGCTTCTGGCGCTGTTTGCGGTTGCTGAGCTGGGCGGTCAGGCAGAACCGGCAG
>VFMC01000048.1 GCA_006515795.1 Acidimicrobiaceae bacterium
CCTGGCGGAGGGCCTCCTCGGCGAGAACCGCGGCAGCGAGCGACGCGGGGTCGTCGCTCGTCATCGAGCGGGAGCCAGTTGTCATGATCTGCCGTTCATCTCTCCTACGTTCGCTTCGTTGCCTAACCCTGAGGAATCGGCAGGTAGTCGGTATCCGGCAGGATGCAGTTGCCGACCGAATTGGTCGTTGGCTGGGGGCAAGGGTAGTGGAACGTCTCCTGCACGATCACGTCGGGGGCCGTCGGCTTTCCGGGCACGAAGCTGCTCGGACTTCCTTCTCCGCTGTCGATCGGGCCGAGGTTGGCGAGCGCCTCGGCGATGTCGGCACGCGTCGGGTTGACGCCCGCAGCCTCAATGGCGCGGGCCAACAGCCGAATGCCCGAGCAGTGACTGGCGACAGAGCTCGCCTGGCGATTGCCGTCGTCATCGAGGAAGTCGTACGGTGTCGTGACTTTGGTGCTGTTGGCGACGTACGTGTCGTTGCACATCTGCACGAACGGGTCGACCGTGAAGTCGGGGAGGCGGTGCTCGCCGGCGCGGCTGGCCGAGATGATGATCGCGCCATCGTAGATCTTGCCGGCAAGGTCACCGCCGAACTCAACCATCTTGCCGCTCACGAATTCGCTGTCCTGAGCGAGGAAGCTCGTGTTGTAGAACTGGATGTCGCCGGGCTGGACACCCTGCGTGGCGAGCTCGCCCATGTACGTCGGGAGGCTGAGCGTGTTCAGCAGCGGGAAGATCACATCCACACCATCCGCGATCATGCCTTGAACGGACGGAATCACGCCCTCGCCACACTGATACTCGCCGAGGCAGCCGATCACGTCGACGCGGACGGGCTCGAGGCCAGCTGCAGCCAACGCTTCGATCAGACCGGTCTGGACCACCTCCGGATTCGGGGTGGTGTCGTCGTACACGACGCCGATGCGCTTTCCCTCGAGCAGGGGCGCCACCTGTCGGACTGCGTAGGTGAGGATGTCGGCAGGACCATGGTTCACTGAGAACAGGCGCCCACCGGCCTGGTCGAACTCGCTCTTGCTGACGTCGTAGGTCGTGAGGTAGATCACGTCGTTCTCGGTGGTCAGACAGCTCGCCAGCGGCTGCCCGATGCCGGTGAAGGAGAACGCCGCCACCGCATGCTCGTCCTCGGCGATGGTGGTGCAGTCCGTCCGAGCGTCGAGGGCCGGATCACCCGACAGCGGCGACTCTTCGACCATGCTGAGGTCCAGCATGCGCCCATTGATGCCGCCACACTGTTCGTTGATGACGTCAACAAACGTCTGAACCTGATCGGCCGCGTCGCCGTTGTCCAGCCCGAAGCCGATCGATACGAGATCCTCGAGCATGTACCGAACGTGGGTGATCGAGATCGAATCGGCGGTGATCCCGGGGTCTGTCTCCGTCGGCGTCTCGGTGGGCTCATCGACAGCGGCAGTGCAGAACTCGTCGGTCCCCGTGAAACGACTGACCAGGGCCGCCGGCTCCGATTCGGTCGTGGGAGGATCGGTGGCGGCCGTCGAGTCCGACGTGGCCGGAAGGGTGTCAGGTGCGGCCGTGCTGTTCGTTGTGGCCCCCGGTCCAGCGGTCTCCTGGCTGGAAGTGCTGTCGCTGCCGCAGGATGCGCCGACTAGTGCGCCGACGAGCACGAGGCCTACCAGCAAACGTGATTGTGAATTCACTTCTCCCCCTTGGTGTGTTTTCAACGGATCGGGTGGCTTGTGGGCCGCGGTGATCGCATCCTGCGCACTATGCGCATGTATATAAGGATTGCATGCTACAGAGTCCGGGCTCGGTCGTCAATCACCTGACGCGGGCTCCGCCCGGCGTTGTGCCGCTGGTCAGAGTCGTTCGTCGAGCCAGTCGAACATCATCTCGCCGGCCGTGGCGTTGGCGCCGTTCTGGCAATGAAGTTGAGCCGTCGACGTCTGGTCGAAGACCATGAAGTCCTTCCGGCACTCGAGAGCGTCGTACAGCTTGCGTGGTTGTCCGGTGGAGAACACTTCCTCCGTTCCATCGATGACCAGCGTGTCGCACTTGATCTGGCCGGCGAACGGTGTGAGGTCGTAGAGTCGAAGGGCCTCGAACAGGTCGTAAGGCGTCGATACTCCGTGCTTCCAGGACGCGTCGCGGATGAACCAAGCGTGGGTCGGGGACTGCGCCATGGACGCCTCGATCGCGCCATTGAACGCTTCAGGTCCGGCTGCGAGGGCCTCGCGGAGGGGAGGGGGGAAGCTGCTGATGATCGAATCGCCCCAGTTGAGGACGCCGGGGTCGGCGATACACACCTTGAGCCGTTGCTCGAAGGCCGCGCCACGGGGGGCGAGGTAGCCGCCGAAGCTGAGTCCCATCAGCGCGATGCGATCGGGATCGACGCCTTCGAGGCCGAGTGCGAAGTCGACGACAGGGGTGACGACATGCTCCCAATCGTGGCGAAAGGGCAGGTTGTTGAGGCGAATGGCGAGGCCCTGGCCGGGGCCGTGGAAAGCGATGCAGTGGATGCCTCGTCGAATCGCGCCGTCGTAGACCCATCGGGTGTCTTCTGGCCAGGCGTCGCGACCCTGATTGAAGATCAGCAGCGGCGCCGGACCGGGTCCGGCGACGGGGGAGTGGTAGACGTGCGCCGGTAGGAAGCTTCCCTCGTAAGGGATCTCGACGTACTTTCCCGGATATCCGGAGATGTCGAGGTAGCGGTCGTAGCAGTGCTTGCTGGCGAGTGCGTTGATATTGACGCGCGGGTCGTCTTTGAAGCTGAAGTGCATCAGGGCGGCGCGCCAGTAGGTGGAGGCACGGAGGTACGCGGAAGCCGCGCTCACCGTCTTGCCGCGGCTCGCCGATACCTCAGCTCGTTCCTGGAGGCGCCGCGCCATGCTCGTCCACGACACCATCCAGCTCTCCTCGTCGGAAGGACGAAGTGTTCTCGCGACCTCCAGGCACTCGCCGAGATCGGACATGCCGAAGTACATCATGCTGAGGTGGTGACGGAACTGGTCGTCCATCACCTCATCGGCAACGAACTGGTGCGAGGTCCACGTTGGTCCTGGCACGAGCGGGTTCGGCACGTCCTGCGTCGTCAACGACATCTGCACTCCTCCAGGTTTGTCCGGCGCCTGGCTCAGGCTCGGGTGTGACTGTCGATCATCGATGCCGGGGGAACACGATGTGCCCACGGCCGCGCCGCCTCGAGTTGGCCGGCCAGGCGGAAGAGGGTGGTCTCATCGCCGTACCGGCCGACGAAGTGACTTCCGATCGGCACGCCGTCGGCGTTCCACAGGAGCGGCACGCTCATCGCCGGCTGCCCGGTCACGTTGATGAAGGACGTGAACGGGAGGAACGCTGCGGACGCGCGCATGCCGCGCGTCGGGTCCTCAACTGTGGCGCGGAAGGACCCGAGCGGCGGAGGTGGTGCACCGACGGTCGGCGTCAACCACACATCCCACGGCTGCAAGAAGCCAGCGAGGTCGTCACAAAGGTCCTGCATTGCGACCAAGGAATCCATCAGGGCCTCGGCGCTCAGGCCACTCGAGCGACCTCGCTCGATCATGCCCCACGTCTCCACCTCGAAGTGCTCGGGCCGAGCCTCGATGCCCGTGAGCCGTTCCCAGTTGCGGACGTCCCATGCGACGCCGGCTGACGAGATGGCCGCGAACGGCGCGTAGAGCTTCTCGAGTTGGATGTGCGGCACGCCTTCCTCGACGTGATGGCCGAGGCTCTCACAGAGTCGGGCGGCGTCCTCGACGGCGGCGATGCAGTCGGCGTGGAGCGGTGCGCCTGTGGGCGTCTCGCGGCTGAACACGATGCGCAATCGTCCGGGGTCGGCGCCGACTTCGTGCGCGTACGGGCGCGGCGGCGGCGGAGCGATGTAGGCGTCGCCGGGAAGGGGCCCAGCGGTGGCGTCGAGCAGCACCGCGGAATCGCGCACGGAGATCGAGATGCCGTTTTCGCTGAGCAAGGCGGCGCGCATGGACACTCCCAGCCGCCGGCGGCCGGACGTGATCCTAAGGCGTGTGGGCTTGAGCCCGAACACGCCGCAGCACGACGCCGGCACTCGGATGGAGCCCCCACTGTCGCTCGCATTGGCCATCGGCACCATGCGGGTCGCCACCGCTGCGGCAGCCCCACCGCTGGAGCCGCCCGCGGACAACTCGGTGTTCCACGGGTTACGCGTGGGCCCGAACGCCTCCGGCTCGGTGGTCGGCTGCAAGCCGAACTCGGGCAGGTTCGTCTTCCCGCACATCACGAGTCCGGCCGCCTTGTAACGGCGCGTCAACTCGCCGTCGACGGGCGAGATGTAGTCGAGCAAGTATCTGCTGCCGGATGATGCCCGAACCCCGGCGAAGCCTGCCGCACCGCCATCCTTCAGCAGGAACGGCACGCCCGTGAATGGGCCATCTGGCAGAGCTCCCGCCGCCATCGCCCGTCCCTCGTCGTACATCGTGGTGATTACCGCGTTGACAGCAGGGTTCAGGCGTTCGATCTGTTCGATCGCGGACTCGAGCAGTTCGATCGGCGTGACCTGCTTGGTCCGGACGAGCTCGGCCTGCGCGGTCGCATCGAGCCCCTGGACCTCGATCATGACGGCACCGCCCCACTTGGAACTCCGCTCGTTCGGTTGGCTGGTGTGGTCACGGATCCCCCTGAGATGGCGGTCCGGCAAGGTCTCTTGTGTCGGACGTAGACATGAATACGATGCGCATGGATTATCTGGATCCGATGGTAGCGACCGCTGCCGATCGCGTCAAACGTCAGGTGATGCTGTGGTCGGGGTGCGTCGGCCGGCCTCGGCGAGGAGTGCCGGTCGGGCACGATGCACACGCGCCGAACCTCCGTTGGATGTGTGTCCTGCGTCGATCACGAGGGTGTGACCACTGACGTAGCGCGACTCGTCGCAGGAGAGATACAGCGCGGCGTTGGCGATGTCGGATGGCAGTCCGGGAATGCCGAGCAGAGACGTTGATGCGATCGTTCTCGTCGCCTCCTCGAGCTGGTCGGGGTCGCCCGTGATCGCTGCGGCTGTCATGGCCGTCACCGTGTTGCCGGGTGCGATGGCGTTGACCCGAATGCCGTACTGGCCGAGCTCGGAAGCAGCGCTGCGCGTCAACCCGATCACAGCGTGCTTGCAGGCCGTGTAGGCGTGGGGGCCGACGCCACCGGTGATGCCGGCGATGCTGGCCGTCGAGACGATGACGCCCGAGCCTTGCGGGATCATCACCCGGGCAGCATGTTTCATCCCGAAGAACACACCGTCGAGGAGAACTCCGAGCGTTGCGTGCCATGCGCCGGCCGTCGTGTCGACCAATCGTCCGACGGCGCCCAGAATGCCGGCGTTGTTGAACATGACATCGAGACGACCGAACGAGGACACGGCCAGATCGACGGTCGCGGCCACGTCGGCTTCCTGGCTGACGTCGGTCTGGATGAACCGGGTTCTGTCTCCGAGTTCGCTCTGGAGCGCTTGTCCCGCCTCGCCCTGCAGGTCAGCGACGACCACGCGCGCGCCCTCCGCGATGAAGCGGCGCACGGTTGCTTCGCCGATTCCACTAGCACCGCCCGTTACGACGGCGACCCGTCCGTTGAGTCGTCCGATCATCTAGAGCTCCCTTCGTCGCCGATCGCAGCACGCTGACAAGGCGGCGTATCTGTGCGTATGGTAGCTACAATTGTGACAGTTGTGGTACTTTCATGCGGTGGAGTACGACCCCCTCGATCCAGCGACGATGCAATGCCCGTTCCCCGGATACGCCAGGCTTCGGGCTGAAGCACCTGTGTACTTCGCCGAATCGGTCGGTGCGTACATCGTTACGCGCCACGACCTGCTCTCCGAGGTCCTGCGCGACCCCGGCACCTATTCCTCGCGACGCGGTCGATCCCTGCAGCCGCTGTCCGGTGCCGATCGCGAGGACCTGATCGCCGCGCAGTCGGAGGGGTACCCACGACTGGCCACCCTGCTGACGGCCGACCCGCCTCAGCACACGCGCTTTCGGCGACTCGTGTCGAAGGCGTTCTCGCCCCCCGCGATCGCCGCACGTGAGCCGCTAGTGCGAGGAATTGCCACGCGGCTGATCGACTCGTGGTTCGAGGCTAGCCCGATCGAGTTCGTGGAGCAGTTCGCAGTGCCGTTGCCGCTCGAGGTGATCGCCGGGGCGCTGAACGTTCCCGATGACCGACTCGAGGACTTCAAGCGGTGGTCGGACGACACCGTGGTCGGGTTCGGGAACCAGCCGACGATGGCGCAGATCCTCGCAGCCGAGCGCGGTGTCAACGACCTGCAGCACTACTTCGCCGGGGAGCTTGCGGCGCGTCGCGTCCTTCCGCAGGACGACCTCCTAACGGCGCTGCTCGATGCGCGCATTGATGACGACGATCCGGAGATCGCCGACCGCCGAGAACTGGACGTGCCGGAGGTGCTGAGCATCATCCAACAACTCCTCGTCGGTGGCAACGAGACGACGACCAAGATGCTGACCGAGATGGTCCGCCGGCTTGCGGAGGACCCAGACCTCTGGCGGCGCGTCAAGAACGATCCGTCGCTGATCCCGAGCGTCGTCGAGGAGGCGATCCGCTTCGCGAGTCCTGTTCAAGCGATCTGGAGGGTGGCCGCCCGCGATACCGACCTCGGTGGTGTGGCCATCCCCAAGGGATCGCGACTGGTCGTGAGCTTCGGATCGGCCAATCGTGACGAGGTCGTCTTCGCGGACGCCGACGACTTCCAACCCGATCGGGCGAACCTGCACGAGCACCTCGGCTTCGGGAGGGGAGTGCACTTCTGCATCGGGGCCAGCCTGGCGAGAATGGAGGGTCGGGTCGCCCTCGAGGAGCTCACCGCCAGGCTCGCCTCGTTGTCGCCCGCAGACACCAACGACTTTACCTACCACGACAGCTTCATGCTGCGCGGTCTACTGAAGCTCGACCTTCACATCGTGCCTGCCTGATGGAGGTGCGCGACAAGTTGGTCGTCGTCACCGGTGCCGCGAGTGGCATCGGTGCAGCTTGCGCCGGCCTATTCGCTGCCGAGGCGGCGAGGCGTGTCGTGTGCGCCGATCTCGATGAGTCCGGCGCGCGGACGGTCGCTCGGCGAATCAACGAGGCGTTGGGACGCGATCTCGCGGTGGGGATGCGATGCGATGTCGGTCAGGAGGACTCGGTGAGGTCCTTGATCGACGAGGTCGGCGAATCCGACGGCGTGATCGACCTCTACTTCGCGAATGCCGGTGTCGCTTCGCTGTCGGATCCTCTCACCGCTGACGAGGTGTGGGAGCGAGCATGGCGCGTGAACACGATGGCGCATGTGTGGGCAGCACGCCACCTGCTGCCGGCATGGCTCGATCGAGGAGAGGGCTACCTCGTCACGACCGCCTCGATTGGTGGGATCCTGACGGCCCTGGGTGATGCGGCCTACACCACCACCAAACATGCCGCGGTGGGGTTTGCCGAGTGGATGGCGATCACGTACGGCGACAGGGGAGTGCGCGTCTCATGCCTGTGCCCGGCTGGTGTGAGCACGCCGTTGCTGGCCGTGTTCACTGGCGTCGAGACGGCCAAGGACACCGTGTTACGCGTCGCCGGCGACGTGATGCAGCCAGACGAGGCGGCACGGCGTGTGGTTGCTGGAATTCGTGACGAGGCGACGTTGATCCTCACCCATCCGGAGATGCAGGTGTTCATGGAGCGAAAGGTGTCCGACCATGGCCGCTGGATCGGCGGGATGATTCGGCAATGGCGACTGCAGCGGGAGGCTCAGGGCCCCGCTGGTCCGTGAGGGGCTCGACTGAGCCATTCGTTGAGATCGCGATTGGCACGTTTCACTGACGCCGCGCCGGGTGCAACGGCGTCGTAGCCATGAGGTAGACCGGCATGGATCCGAAGGTCGACGGGAAC
>VFMC01000049.1 GCA_006515795.1 Acidimicrobiaceae bacterium
GACTGATCACGTTCTTCCGCACCCGCGGCAAGGGCCAACCGATCCTCGGCAAGGAGGATCACGGTCCTGAGCACCACCTGCACAAGCAGGGCACGCCGACGATGGGCGGCCTGGCCATCATCGGGGCCGCGTTCGTCGGCTGGTTCGCAGCACATGCTCGGCACGGTCTGGTGTTCTCGACCCAGGCGATGATCATGTGGTGCGGCATCCTGGTGATGGCAGCGATGGGCCTGCTCGACGACTACATCAAGGTCACCAGGGCTCACAACCGGGGCATCTTCTGGAAGCGCAAGGGCTACATCACCCTGGGGTTGGCCGTCCTGATGGCGTGGTGGTTGGCCTCGGGGACGGGAATCAGCCTCACGCTGTCGTTGACGCGGGCGACGTCGCCCGGCTGGACGCTTCAGTGGGCAGTCTGGGTGGTTTGGGCCGGCCTGATCGTCTGGGCCACCACGAACGCGGTGAACATCACCGACGGCCTCGACGGCCTTGCCGGAGGGTCGGCGATGATGAGCTTCCTCGCGTTCACGATCATCGCCTACTGGGCGTTCCGCAACCCCGACATCTACGCCGGCGTGGTGAACCCCCTCGACCTCGCCGTCGTCGCGGCCGCGTTCGCCGGCGCGTGCGGCGGGTTCCTGTGGTTCAACGCGGCGCCGGCGCGGATCATCATGGGCGATGTCGGGGCGCTCGGGGTCGGGTCAGCGCTGGCGTTCATGGCACTCGGCACCAACACCCAGTTGCTGCTCGTCCTGATCTGCGGGATCAACGTGATCGAGGCCGGATCGGTGGCGATCCAGATGGGTGTGTTCAAGGCGTCGGGTCGCAAGCGGCGCCTGTTCCGCATGTCACCCGTGCATCACCACTTCGAGCTGGTGGGCTGGCCGGAGACCACTGTCATCATCAGGTTCTGGATCATCCAGGCCATCTGCGTGGCCACTGCTCTGGCGATCTTCATCGGCGACTTCACGAGGTTGGAGAACCTCCGGTGAGCACGCCGACGATGCCTGGAAGCGTGCTGGTGTACGGCATGGCGATCACCGGCGTGGCCACTGCGCGAGCACTCGTCGGCCGTGGCGTCAGGGTGCTCGTCGCCGACGACACAGCGACCGACGAGCGCCGCCAGATCGCTTCTGAGCTGGGCACCGAGCTGATCGAGGCTCCCGATTCCGATGCGATCCGGCGGCTGGTGCGCTCGGTCGATGCAGTGGCCCCGGCGCCAGGCGTGCCCGAGACCCATGCCGTCGTCACCACGGCACTCGAGCTGGATGTGCCGCTGCGCACCGAGATCGACCTCGCCTACGAATGGGAGCAGGAGCGACCCGGTGGGGCGCGGCCGATGATCGCGATAACCGGCACCGACGGCAAGACGACCACCACCATGATGGTGGCGGCGATGCTCGACGCGGCAGGCGTGAAGGCTGCTGCGGTCGGCAACACCGAAGTGCCGCTCATCGCCGCGCTCGACCACGATCTCGACGCGTTCGCGGTCGAGTGCAGCAGCTTTCGACTGTCGTGGTTGCGCAGCTTCCGGGCCGACGCGGCGATCTGGTTGAACCTTGCCCCCGACCACCAGAACTGGCACTCGTCGCTGGCGAGTTACGAACACGCCAAGGCCAACGTGTGGCGCTACCAGCGCTCCACCGATGTCGCGGTTGGATGGTCGGGCGATCGAGCGGTGATGGGTCATCTGGCGATGGCGCCGGCGAGGCACGTCACCTTCGGCCTCGGTCACGCCGATTACCGCACTGCCGACGATGAGGGGCGGTTGTTGCTGGCCGGTCCGCAGGGGGCCTTCGCCGAATCGGCGTCGTTGTCGCGCACGTTCCCGCACGACCTCACCAACGCGCTCGCTGCCGCCGCGGCGTGCATCGAGAGCGGTCTCGTTCGACCCGAGCAGGTCGATGCCGGGCTGGCCGCGTTCCGGTTCCCGCCGCACCGGATCGAACCCGTCGGTGAGTTCGCCGGCGTGGCGTGGTACAACGATTCGAAGGCCACGTCGCCGCACGCCGCGCTCACTGCGATCCGGTCGTTCCAGTCGCTGGTGCTGATCGCCGGGGGTCGCAACAAGGGCCTCGACCTGGCGTCACTGGCCGCCGAGGCCGGGCGGATCAGGGCCGTGGTGGCGATCGGGGAATCAGCCGACGAGGTCGCCGCGGCGTTCGCCGGTCGCTGTGGTTTGGTGCTGCGCGCGACCACGATGGACGACGCGGTGGCGCGGGCTGCCGCGGTGGCTCGGCCGGGTGACGCGGTGGTCTTGTCGCCGGCGTGCGCGAGCTTCGACTGGTACCCGGCGGGCGGATACCCCGCACGCGGCGACGACTTCCGGCGGGCCGTGACCGAGCACCATCGGGCGGGGACAGACCCTCGATGAGTGCCAACAGCACCCTCATCGGCGATCGCCGTCGCCAGGCGTCGGCACGGGCTGCCGCGTTGCGCCGGCACCCGACCGCGCAGAGGTCACTGGCGCCACCCAACGGCCCGCCACCGACGGCCTACTACGTGACCGGTCTCGTCGTCGCCGTGTTCGTCATGCTCGGCCTCGTGATGGTGCTCTCGGCGTCGTCGATCCAGCAGTTCCACAAGGGCTACTCGCCGTGGAGGATCTTCAACCGCCAGGCCGTGTGGGCAGTGCTGGGCACGATCGCACTCTGGGTGTGTGCCAAGGTCCCCTACACGTTCTGGAGGCGGCTGGTGGTGCCCGGTCTGATCGGCGCCTCGGCACTGATGATGCTGCCGTTCGTGCCCGGCATCGGCACCGAGGTCAACGGCGCCCGCGCCTGGGTGTCGCTCGGGTCGCTCAGCTTCCAACCCTCGGAGTTCTTGAAGCTCGCCGTCCTGCTGTACTGCGCCGACCTGCTCACCCGGCGCGAGTCCGAGATGCACGACCTGCGCCGCACGCTCGCGCCGACGATCCTGGTTGCCGGTTGCGTTCATCGGTGGAACGCCGCTCGTGCCGATGCTCGGCGCGGGCGCCGCGTCCACGGGCGCGGCGATGTTCTTCGTCTTCGCCAGTCAGCGCCGGTTCAACCGGTTCACCGCGTTCCTCGACATCACCGGCAATCGCGATCACCTCAGCTACCAGACGTACCAGGCCATGATCGCGGTCGCCCAGGGCGGTACCACCGGCGCCGGACCCGGTCGTGGCTTGAACAAGCTCGGCGACTTCCTCCCGCTGGCGCACAGCGACTTCATCTTCGCCGTCATCGCCGAGGAGCTGGGGCTGATCGGGGTGGTCGCCGTCGTCGGCGGATTCGTGGTGCTCACCTACTGCGGCGTGCAGATCGCATTGGCCGCCCGCGACCGGTTCGGCATGTTGCTCGCCGGAGGCATCGTCGGCTGGTTCGTCGTCCAGACGGTGATCAACATCGGCGGCGTCATCGGGCTCATGCCGGTCACAGGTCTCACACTGCCGTTCTTCTCGGCGGGCGGCAGTTCGCTGTTCGTGTGCATGGCCGCGGTCGGGCTGCTGTTGAACGTCGCCCGTCACGCGAAATGACCGGCCCGGCGACGCCGGGGCTCGACCCTGTCGTTGGTTGTCATGCGGTCGTCAGCGGGGGCGGCACGTCCGGTCACGCACTTCCGGCGATCGCGATCATGGACCGGTTGGTAGCCGCCGGGCATCCCGCCGAATCCCTTCACTACGTGGGCACCTGCCATGGCATCGAGACCCGCCTGCTGCCCCCGACCGGCTATGCGAACACGCTGCTCGACGTGGTGGGCTTGCAACGGAGCCTGTCGCGTCGCAACCTCTCGTTCCTCCCGAAGCTCTTGCGGGCGACCTTGCAGGCCCGCCGGTTGCTGCGCCGCCTGCGCCCTGCAGTGGTCGTGAACGTCGGCGGGTACGCCAGCATGCCGGCCACCTTCGCGGCGCGCCTGTGCCGCGTACCGGTGGTGGTGGTGAGCTACGACCGCCGGCCCGGGCTCGCCTCGCGGCTGAGCGCTCGTTGGGCCGCGGCGGTGGCCGCGGCGTTCGCCGACTCGCCCTTGCCGCGAGCCCGCACCACCGGTGCTCCGATCCGTCGGGAGATAATCGCCGTCGACCGGGAGTCCGATCGCGACGCAGCCCGCCGTTCGCTCGACATCCCTGCCGACCGGTTCGTGATCGCCGTGCTCGGCGGCTCGCTCGGCGCGCGACCGCTCAACGACGTCGTGTTCGAGCTGGTCGAACGATGGTCGCAGCGTGCCGACCTGTTCGTGCACCACGTGGTGGGTGACCGGTGGCTCGCCACGGCGCCAGCCGCACGGGACGATCCAGCAGGCATCATGTACCGCGTGATCGGCTACGACGACCGAATGCCCCAGCTGTACGCCGCGTCCGATCTCATGATCACACGGGCCGGCGCCAGCACGATCGCCGAGCTCGCGGCCACCGGTACGCCGGCGATCCTCGTACCGTGGCCCGGCGCGGCGGCGAACCACCAGGTCGACAACGCACGCACGCTGGCAGACCACGGTGCGGCGATCCTCGTGGAGCAGACCGACCTCACCGCCGATCGGTTGTGCGCCACGATCGAAGAGCTGCTCGACAACCCCGAGCGGCTGGCCGGCATGTCTCGACGCGCCTATCGGCAGGGGGATCGCCACCGCGGCGATTCGCTGATCGAGCTCATCGATGAGGTCGCTACGAGATGAACCGTCCGCAGGCGCCGATCGACCTGTCGCGACCACAGCGGATCCACGTCGTGGGTGTTGGTGGCCCCGGCATGAGCGCGATCGCGATCGTGCTCGCCGAGATGGGGCACACCGTCAGTGGTAGCGACATTCGCGAGCGACCGATCCTCGACAGGCTCCGCGCCGGCGGCGTAGGCGTGCACGTGGGGCATCACCGGAGCCACGTCGATGGCTGCGATGCGGTCACCTACAGCACCGCAGTGCCCGATCGGAACGTCGAGCTCGATCAGTCACGCGCGGCTGGAGTTACGACCCTGAGAAGGGCTGGGATGCTTGCATCGATCTGCGAACGGGCCAGATCGCTGGGGGTCGCCGGTACTCACGGCAAGACGACCACCAGCTCGATGCTGATGTTGATACTTGCCGAGGCGGGGCTTCGACCGAGCTTCATCATCGGCGGCGATGTCACCGACACCGGCACCGGTGCGCAGTGGACCGGCAGCGACTGGCTCGTCGTCGAAGCCGACGAGAGCGATGGGACTCATCTGGAGCTCCCGCTCGACGGCACGGTCGTCACCAACGTCGAGGTCGATCACCTCGATCATTACGGAACGTTCGCGGCGATCCGGCACAGCTTCGACACGTATCTGGGGCAGGTACCCGGACCGAAGGTGTTGTGCTTCGACGACCCTGTGTGTCGCGAGCTCGCCGACGTTCACGCGGCCGTCACCTACGGGACCGGTGAAGGAGCTGCCGTTCGGGCCACCGACATCGAGGAGGTGGCTGGATCGTTGCGGTTCGTGGTCGAGCAGCGTGGCGTGCGCCTTGGCATCGTCGAGCTTCCGTTGCGCGGCATCCACAACGTCCGCAACGCGACGGGTGCCATCGCGCTCGCGCTGGAGATCGGCGTCGGCTTCGCCACGGCGGCGGCTGCGCTGGCCCGGTTCGGTGGTGTGGCGCGGCGCTTCGATCTGCGCGGCGTGTCCCGGGGGGCGACCCTGGTCGACGACTACGCCCATCTTCCGACCGAGATATCGACGGTGCTGGCGGCCGCAAGATCGAGCGGTGACGGCTGGCAACGAGTCGTCGCCGTGTTCCAGCCGAACCGGTTCAACCGGATGGCGATCATGTGGCCCGACTACGCCGATTCCTTCGTCGATGCCGATCTCGTCGTGCTCACCGACATCTACCCGAGTGGAACCGAACCGATTCCCGGCGTGACCGGCAAGCTCGTGGTGAACGCCGTGGTCGACCGCCATCCCGAACATCGTGTGGTCTGGCTGCCGCGCCGCCAGGACCTGATCGACTTCGTCGCGTCCGAGCTGCGGCCGGGCGACGTGTGCATCTCGATGGGCTGCGGCGACATCGCATCGTTCCCCGACGAGGTGATCGAACGGCGTGCGGAGCGAGCGCCGGTCGATGGCGGTGAGGGCGGGTGACGCCGCTCGCATCGGCCGTCGAGGTGGCGGGTCGGGTGCTCGGCGAGCTCGGTGCCCGCGGGGTGGTGCTCGCCCCGCTCACGACGTACCGGGTCGGTGGGCCTGCGGCGCTGCTAGTCCGCCCGACGACCGTCGACGATCTCGTCAAGGTGTACGAAGCCGTCCACGAATCGGGCCTGCCGGTTCTCGTGGTGGGCCGCGGGTCCAACCTGCTCATCGCCGATGAGGGCTTTGCCGGCATCGCCATCGTGCTCGGCTCGTCTTGGGCCGACATCATCATCGATCCGGTCACTCGTCGCGTCGTTGCCGGAGCGGCCGCCAGCTTGCCGGTGCTCGCTCGGCGAACCGTTGCCGCGTCGCTGTCCGGGCTGGAGTGGGCCGTAGGCGTTCCAGGCTCGGTGGGCGGCGGCGTGAGGATGAACGCGGGTGGTCATGGTTCCGACATCGCCGCGTCGTTGCTCACGATCGACCTGTTCGATCTGCACCGGGGGAGCGCGGTCACGCTGCCGGCGTCCGGGCTCGGGCTCCGGTTCCGAGGTTCCGACCTGGCCGAGCATCAGCTGGTGCTGTCGGCCGCGATGCAGCTCCAGGTGGGGGAGCAGTCCCGCTCGGAGGTAGAGCTCGAGGAGATCGTGCGATGGCGGCGCGAGCACCAGCCGGGTGGCCAGAACGCGGGGTCGGTCTTCGTCAACCCGGTGCCCGGTGAGGTGGCGGCCGGCGCGCTGATCGACGCGCTCGGGCTTCGTGGTTTCCGCATCGGCTCGGCCCACGTGAGCCTGAAGCACGCCAACTTCATCCAGGCCGACGAAGGTGCACGGGCGCGAGACGTGCTCGACGTGATCATCGCCGTGCGCACGCAGGTGGCCGAAGCCACGGGTCACCAGCTTCGTAGCGAGGTGCGGCTGATCGGGTTCCCCGAGATCGACGTCGAGGTCCAGGCTGGGGTGAAGTGGTGAGCGAGCCGACGCAGCCCTCTGGGGAGTTCGTCCCCGACTCGGTGCTCGACGAGTTGAAGCAGGCCTTCGGGTCGGGCCAGGAAACCGCTGGGGGAACCGAGACCGAGCAATCCGACTCGTCGGTGGTCGACCCCGAGCGCGCTGGAACGGCGGTGAACCCCTACGACCCGACCACAGAGCTCGCCGACCTCAGCCTGGATGTGCCGCGACAAGCCCGGGCCACCATCGTCATCGGAGGCACCGACGACCTGCCCGACGCGCTCTACCTCGACGATGAGCAGCTGGCAGCGGTCGTCCCCCGCGCCGATCCGCGCCCTGCTTCGGGTCACGATGCCGGCCACGATGCCGGTCACGACGCTGGTGCCCGCAACACGATCGTGATCGGCGACGAGCTCGACTCGTCTGGAGTGTTCGACGCGGTTGCGGTGCCGAGTCGCTCGATGGATCCGCGGGTGAGAGCGCGACGAATCGCCGTCAAGCGTGCTCAAGGCCGCCGCCGCTTGATCTGGGTCGCCCTCGGGGTGGGAGTGCTGCTGGCGATAGTGGCCGTGCTGGCCGTGTTCGCGTCGTCGTTGTTCTCGGTGAAGAACGTGGAGGTGCAAGGGACCGTCTACACCGATCAGGCGCAGCTCCAGGCCGTGATCGATTCGATGGTCGGTGAGCCGGTCCTGCTCGTCGACACGGCCAGGGCCGAACGAGCGCTCGAGGCGATCTCGTGGGTGGAGGTCGCCGTCGTGCGGCGACAGTTCCCCGACTCGGTGTTCGTCGACATCCGCGAGCGCCAGCCGCTGGCCACGTTCCAGGGGTCCGACGGGCGGTACCGGGTGATCGACCGCGAGGGCCGGGTGCTCGACGTGATCGAGGGCCAACCCGTCCACTACATGCTGCTCACCGGTCCGGCGCCCGACACCGAGGTCGGCGGCTTTGCCGGCCTCCCCTTCGCCGCCGCTGCGCAGATGGTCAGCGCACTGCCGGGGGAGATCAGGTCGATCACCCGGACGGCCTCGGTCGACGCCGCCACTGGCGACCTCGGACTCGTGCTGCAAGGCGACGTCGAGGTGCGCCTCGGCGGCTACGACCAACTCGACAGCAAGCTCGCCCGGCTGCTGAAGCTCGTCCGCGACGGTCTCGAGGGCATCGTGAGGCTCGACGTCTCCACCGACGACGTCTCGGTGACCAAGGGTTGATCCGGTGTGACCTGGGGGTTCCGCGTCTTCGCGGTCCCGACGTGAAAGACTGTTGCCACCGGGGCTGGCATGTGCCGATATGCACAGCCATTCGTTACGATCGGACCGTCATGCACTCCACCGACACACGTGTCAGTCGAACCACTCGTCCAGAAAGCTGGAGGTCACGCTGATGGCCGGCGCCCCACAGAACTATCTCGCCGTCATCAAGGTCATCGGAGTCGGCGGTGGCGGGGTCAATGCCGTCAACCGGATGATCGACGCCGGCCTGAAGGGTGTCGAGTTCATCGCCGTCAACACCGATGCCCAGGCGCTGCTCATGAGCGACGCCGATGTCAAGCTCGATGTGGGCCGCGATCTCACTCGTGGCCTCGGCGCCGGTAGCGACCCCGAGGTGGGCCGTGCCGCCGCCGAGCAGCATCGCGACGAGATCGAAGAGATGATCAAGGGCGCCGACATGGTGTTCATCACCGCCGGCGAGGGTGGCGGCACCGGCACCGGCGCGGCGCCGATCATTGCCGAGGTCGCCCGCAGCATGGGTGCACTGGCCATCGGGGTCGTCACCCGACCGTTCACCTTCGAAGGGCGCCGCCGTGCCGTGCAGGCCGACACGGGGGTGCAGAAGCTGAAGGAGAAGGTCGACACGCTCATCGTCATCCCCAACGACCGCTTGCTCACCGTGGCCAACGAGAAGACGAGCGTCCTGAACGCCTTCAAGATGGCCGACGAGGTGCTGCTGCAGGGTGTCTCCGGCATCACCAACCTCATCACCACTCCCGGCCTGATCAACACCGACTTCGCCGATGTCAAGATGATCCTGGCCAGTGCCGGGTCGGCCTTGATGGGCATCGGCCAGGCAAGTGGCGAGAACCGGGCCGTCGTGGCAGCCAAGTCGGCGATCTCCAGCCCGTTGCTCGAGGCCGCCATCGATGGGGCGCGGGGCATCCTGTTGAACATCACGGGTCCGTCCAGCATGGGACTGTTCGAGATGAACGCGGCAGCCGAGATCATCCACGGTGTCGCTCACGCCGACGCCAACATCATCTTCGGCACGGTGATCGACGACGAGATGGGCGACGAGGTCAAGGTCACCGTCATCGCCGCCGGCTTCGATCGCTGGGATGCCGGCGCGCCGGCGGTCCGAACCAGCCTCAAGTCCGTCGACTCGAAGCCGTCGTCGGCGCTGAAGGACCTGTTCGCCGACGACGCCACAGGCCCGCTCGAGGACGACGACGAGTTCGACGTCCCCTCGTTCCTGAAATGATCCGGCGGTCCTCGGCGGACCGACTTGGCGATGCCGGCGAGCATCACCGCTGAGCAGGTCGCCGAACGGTTAGCAGCCGTGCGCGCCCGGATCGAGCGGGCGGGCGGGGCCGATGTGCGTGTGGTCGCGGTCACCAAGACCTTCGGGCTCGACGCCGTCGTGGCTGCGGTCGCCGCCGGATGCGACGCGATCGGTGAGAACTACGCCCAGGAGCTCGTGTCCAAGCTGGCGATGCTCGTCGAACGCCCGCCGGTGCACTTCATCGGCCAGCTCCAATCGAACAAGGTGCGCATGATCGCCCCGTTCGTCGACGTGTACGAGACCGTCGACCGGGTGTCGCTGGCCCGCGAACTCGCTCGGCGCGCGCCGGGAGCGCGCGTGCTCGTGCAGGTCATCACACCGAACGACGACGGTTTCGTCGATCTCGGCAAGGGGGGGTGCTCGCTGCGCGACGCGCCACCGCTCGTCGACGAATGCGCGCAGCTCGGCCTGGTGCCCATCGGCCTGATGACGGTCGGCCCAACCGGGGCGGGCGAGACGACAACGCGGGCCGGGTTCGGCGCGGTGCGCCGCCTCGTCGACTCGCTCGGTCTCGCAGTCTGCTCGATGGGCATGACCGACGACCTCGAGCTTGCCGTCGGCGAAGGGTCCACCCAGGTGCGAGTCGGCAGTGCGTTGTTCGGTGCTCGTCCACCTCGTCGGTGACGCGATGAGCTAGCCTCAACCGGCCAGGAGGAGGGTTGATGTCGATCTGGAAGAGGGCAATGGATTATCTCGGGCTTGGTCCCGACGATGCCTACGACGACTACGACCTGCCACCGGAGCCCGAGCCGCGGCCTGTCCGGTCCCGGCAACCGCGCTCCGACGAGTCGGCAGTGCGCGGCCAACGCGCCGCCCCGGACTACGACGACGTTTCCGTGCGCACCGTGCCGGCACGGCCGAGCTTCCCCTCGCGCGATGCCGATCCGGTGGGGCGTCGACCGATGCCTGCCGCCGACGATTCCAGCGTGCATCCACGTCCGATCAACCCGGCGCGCGCCGCAGGCGCACCGCGAGGAGGTTCCTCGATGAGCTCCGACCCGCACACCGTGCGCCCGCGGCGCTTCGACTCGGCGCAAGAGATCGCCGACAAGTTCAAAGACGGGCAGCCGGTGATCATGAACCTCGAAGCCACCGATCGCGAAGTGTCGCGACGGCTCATCGATTTCCCATCGGGTCTTTGCTACGGCCTCGATGGCACCATGGAGAAGGTCGCGTCGGGGAGACGCGGCTGCACGCGCTCGTCCGGCCTAACATGACCAGATGGAACTGAGCCCGCAGGCTGTCGCCGCAGCCACATTCAAAACCGTCAAGCGCGGATACGACCCCGACGAGGTGCGCGCGTATCTGATCGACGTCTCGGGCAGCCTCGAGGCTTCGCAGCAGCAGGCGACGGCCATGGAGGCGAGGGCCCGGGCTGCCATCGCCAAGCTGCAGGATGCATCGCAGCACGGCGTCGCAGTGTCGCCGACGGTGTCGGATGACACCGAGAACATCAGTCGCACGCTGCTGCTCGCCCAGCGAACTGCCGACGCGGCGGTTGCCGACGCTCAGGCCGAGGCGTCGGCGATCCGGTCGAAGGCCGGCGTCGAGGCGGCCTCGGTCACCTCCGCCGCCAGGGCCGAGGCTGCGCTGGCGCTCGAGCAGGCCCAGACTGCCGCGGCACGACTGCTCGACCAGGCTCAAGAAGAGGTGCGCAGGGCCAAGACCGATGAGCACCTCCGCGCCGAGGCCGAGTTCAACGCGCTCGTTTCCAAGCGGGCTGCGCTGCTCACCGACGTCGAGACACTGGAGCGTCACGTCGCCACCGAGCGCGACCGCATCCGTGAGGCATCGGCGGTACTGATCGACATCGTCGAGCGGGTGCCGGCGGGTCTCGGGGCGCTGCCTCCGCCAGTGGTGGCCAGCCTCGGCAACGACTCGGTCACGGCGCCACCGCCATCTCTGATCACAGGTCAGGTTCCGCTCACTCCAGGTCTGGAGCCGCTCGTTTCACCGCGGCCCACGTCCGACGACGAGGTGCGAACGATGTGGCAGGAGGCCGAACGGGCCGACCTGGCAGCCGGCGACCGCCGCCGGTCGGAACCTCGGCCGACGACGAGCTGGCCTGATCCGCCACCCTTTGAACTCGCCCTCCGTTCAAACAACCGTCGCTGACGCGGCGCGCTGCAGTATCGTGGGGCACCAACGGCGTTGACGAGGCAATCACCTCCGAGCCTTCGGAAGAACAGCAGCACCGCGAGGTGCTGCCCAGTAGAACCGAGCGGGTCCAGCCCGTCATCGCTGGCGCAACGAAGTGGTCCGAAGCCGTGGCTTCCGACAAGCAGGGTGGTATCGCGAGTTCGTCTCGTCCCTGGCAGATCAACGATCGCAGGAGATACCGATGAGCTACCCGAACGTCGAACCGCAGCCGAGCTTCCCCGCCCTCGAACGCCAGATACTCGCGTACTGGCACGACGACCACACCTTCGAGGCCTCCGTCGAAGCGCGCGACGACGCCGACGAGTTCGTGTTCTACGACGGCCCGCCGTTCGCCAACGGACTGCCGCACTACGGTCACCTGTTGACCGGGTTCGTGAAGGATTCGATCCCTCGGTACCGCACGATGCGTGGCCAGAAGGTGGAACGCCGTTTCGGATGGGACTGTCACGGTCTTCCGGCCGAGGTCGTCGCCGAAAAGGAGCTGGGCATCAGCGGGCACCCGCAGATCAATGCCTACGGCATCGATCGCTTCAACGCCTACTGCCGCACCAGCGTGATGCAGTTCACCGACGAATGGCGGCGCTACGTGACGCGCCAGGCCCGATGGGTCGACTTCGACAACGAGTACAAGACCCTCGACCTCTCGTACATGGAGAGCGTGATGTGGGCGTTCAAGACCCTGTGGGACAAGGGCTTGATCTACGAGGGCTACCGCGTCTTGGCCTACTGCTGGCGGTGCGAGACGCCGCTCAGCAACACCGAGACGCGCATGGACGACGTGTACCGCGATCGCCAGGACCCCGCGCTCACAGTGGCGTTCCAGCTCGACTCGGGGGAGCGGATCCTCGCCTGGACCACCACGCCGTGGACCCTGCCGAGCAACCTCGCCCTCGCTGTCGGACCGGCGATCGAGTACGCGGTGATGGAGATCGACGGCGTGCGCCACATCCTCGCCGAGTCACGTCTCGCGGCTTATGAACGCGAGTTCGCCGGCGCCAAACGGGTCGGCACCCTGGCCGGCGCCGACCTCGTCGGCCGCCGGTACGCCCCGCTGTTCCCGTTCTTCGCCGACACTCCCAACGCGTTCCACGTGCTTGCCGCCGACTTCGTCAGCACCGAGGACGGGACTGGCGTAGTGCACATGGCGCCGGGCTTCGGTGAGGACGACCAGAACCTCTGCAACGCAGTCGGCATCCCCACGATCTGTCCGATGGACGAACACGGCCGGTACACCGCCGAGGTGACGCCGTGGGCAGGCATGCACGTGTTCGACGCCAACCCTGAGGTGATCAAGGACCTGAAGGGTCGTGGCGCTGTGGTGCGTCACGACAGCTACCAGCACTCGTACCCGCATTGCTGGCGGTGCGCCGAGCCGCTCGTGTATCGCGCCGTGAGCTCGTGGTTCGTGCAGGTCACCGCGTTCCGCGAGCGGATGGTGGAACTCAACCAACAGATCAACTGGGTGCCCGACCACGTGAAGGACGGCAGCTTCGGGAAGTGGTTGGCCAACGCCCGCGACTGGAGCATCAGCCGCAACCGGTTCTGGGGTTCGCCGATCCCCGTTTGGAAGAGCGACGACCCCGCCTTCCCGCGCATCGACGCCTACGGGTCGATCGCCGATCTCGAACGAGACTTCGGTGTCGCCATCGACGACCTCCACCGGCCGCACGTGGACGATCTAGTCAGACCGAACCCCGACGACCCGAGCGGCGGCGCGATGATGCGCCGGGTGCCCGAGGTGCTCGACTGCTGGTTCGAGTCGGGGTCGATGCCTTTCGCCCAGGTGCACTACCCGTTCGAGAACCAGCACTGGTTCGACGAGCACCATCCCGGCGACTTCATCGTCGAGTACATGGCTCAGACGCGGGGTTGGTTCTACACGCTGCACGTGTTGGCAACCGCCCTGTTCGACCGGCCGGCGTTCACGAACTGCGTGAGCCACGGCATCGTGCTCGGCGATGACGGCCTGAAGATGTCGAAGAGCCTGAACAACTACCCCGACCCGATGATGGTCTTCGAAACCCATGGCAGTGATGCGATGCGCTGGCACCTGCTCAGCTCGGCGATCCTGCGCGGCTCCGACCTCGTGGTCACCGAGGAGGGCATGCGCGACTCGGTGCGCCACGTGCTGCTGCCGATCTGGAACACGTGGTACTTCCTCGCGCTGTACGCCAACGCGGAGGGGCGAAGCGGCACGTTCCGAACCGACTCCACCGATGTGCTCGATCGATACATCCTCGCCAAGACCCACGACCTCGTCGTCGATGTCACGGAGACGCTCGATGCCTACGACCTCTTCGCCGCGTGCGGGTCGATCCGCACGTTCCTCGACGCGCTCACCAACTGGTACGTGCGACGCAGCCGCGACCGCTTCTGGGCCGGGGCGCAAGACGCCATCGATACCCTGCACACGGTTCTGTCGCTGTTGTGCCGGGTGGCCGCGCCGCTGCTGCCGCTGACCGCCGAGACCGTGTACCGGCAGCTCACCGGCGAGCGCAGCGTGCACCTCACCGACTGGCCCGATGCCGGGGCGATCCCCACAGACGTCGACCTCGTCGCCTCGATGGACCTTGCCCGCGACGTCTGCAACGCCACGCTGCGTGTGCGCAAGGCTCACCAGCGACGTGTCCGTCAACCGCTGGCCACCCTGACCGTGGCGGTGCCCGGCGCCCAGCGCCTGGCGAGCTTTTCGAGCCTCATCGCCGATGAGGTGAACGTGAAGGAACTGATCCTCACCGACGATTTGGCATCCGTTGCGGCCTACGAGCTGCAGGTCGTACCGGCGGCTCTCGGGCCGCGCATCGGTGGCGGCACGCAGGCAGTCATCAAGGCGGTGAAGGCCGGCGACTGGCATCGCGATGGAGAAACCGTCGTGGCTGGTGGCGTACCGCTGTGCGAGGGCGAGTATCAGCTCAAGCTGGTGGTAGCCGGTGAGGGCGCCAGCGCGTCGCTGTCGAACGGCACCGGGGTGGTGGTGCTCGACACCGAGCTCACCGACGAGCTCCAGGCCGAGGGCATCACCCGTGATCTGGTGCGACTCGTGCAGCAGGCACGACGCGATGCCGGGCTGGCCGTCACCGACAGGATCGTGCTCACCCTCGGTGTGCCCGAATCCATCCGGCGGCGGATCGCGCCGTTCCAGCACGTGCTCACAGGCGAGACGCTGGCGACTTCGCTCTCCTTCGGCGGCGGCGATGCGAATGCCGAGCTCGATGGCGAAGGGATCCACGTCGGCATCGCAGTCGCCGGTTGATCGCGTTGACCCGTTCCGCGATCGAGGGCGCATCCCGATAGCATCCGGCGCTCAGCTCGGTCGACGGAGGAGTACCCGATCATGGCCACAGCCAAGAAGCCCGCACCCAAGCAGGTCGCGGCCAAGAAGCCGGCGGCCAAGAAGCCGGCCCCGAAGAAGCTCGCCGCGACGCGTGCAGCCGCAACGCCGGCCAAGAAGGCGATCAAGCCCAGTACCAAGCCCAGCAGCAAGCCTGGTAGCAAGGCCGCCTCGAAGTCGGGATCGAAACCGGCAGCGAAGAAGACCGTGAAGCCCGCCCCGGCGAAGAAGACCGCGAAGTCCGCGCCGAAGCCGGTTGTCAAGCCGGCAGCAACGAAGTCGCCCGCCAAGCAGGTCGCCAGACCGGTCGCGAGGAAGGGGGTCGCGAAGAAGGTGGTCGCGAAGAAGGTGGTCGCGAAGAAGTCGCCGGTGAAGTCCTCTGTGAAACCGCCGGCGAAGAAGACCGCACGGCCGGCACCGGCGAAGGCGCCCGCTGCCAAGGTTGTGGTGAAGGCCGCTCCGGTCAAGGCTGCCCCGGTCAAGGCTGCCCCGGTCAAGAAGGTCGTCGCACCGGTCAAGAAGGTCGTCGCGCCGGAGCCGACGCTCCCGCCGGTGAAGGGCATCACCAAGGATGGCATCGCCTACACCAAGGATTTCGACGCCAAGTTCCTGCACGCGCAGCGCGCCCTCCTGCTCTCCGAGCGCGATGCTCTCACAGGGCAAGCGAAGCGTCTCGAGGACGAGGCGAACGCGCTGATCGAAGAGCAGGAGATGGGCGACGTGCAGTTCGACGACGAGGGCGGCGAGGGCGACACGATGGTGGTGGAACGTGAGCGCGATCTAGCTCTGTCGGCCCAGGCCCGCAAGACCATTGCCGACATCGACGCGGCATTGGAGCGGCTCACCGTCGGCACCTACGGCTACTCGCTCGAGTCGGGCCGACCGATCCCGCGTGAGCGTCTCGACGCGCTGCCTTGGGCGATCGTGCTCGTGGAGGAAAAGGTGGGCGGCATCGGCCGCCGCTGAGATTGCTCGGCATGGACGACACGACCGCGGCCGCTGTGCGATCCGGCGATCACTCTCCACACGACTCCCCACGGCGTTCGATCCTGCGCGGCAGGATCGCTCGTTCCAGCCTGCTCGTCGCCCTCGTCGTTCTCGTCGTCGACCAACTGGCCAAGCAGTGGGCCGTCGATGCGCTGGCCGACGGATCCGAACGCCACGTGATCTGGACCCTGCAATGGAACTTGGCGTACAACACAGGGATGGCCTTCTCGCGGGGCAGAGGCCTCGGGCCGGTCATCGCGCTCGTCGCGCTTCTCGTCGTGATCGTCCTAGTGGTTTCCACCGCAAGGACCGAGAGCCGAGTGGCACGGTTTGCCGCGGGCCTGCTGATCGGTGGCGCGCTGGGCAACCTGGCCGACCGCGTCTTCCGCGGTGACGGTTGGCTCAAGGGAGGCGTGGTCGACTTCATCGACTTCCAGTGGTGGCCGATATTCAACGTGGCCGACATCGGAGTTTCGGTGGGCGCTGTGCTCTTCGCTCTCTCAGCCCTGATCGGGCCGCGCCCGCTGCCTTCGGGAAGCGAACGCTCCGTCGACGGGGGAGCATCGTGATCATCGACGAGACCATTCCGGCGGCCCTCGCCGGGGAGCGGCTCGATCGTTTGCGAGCCGGGCCGATGCCGCCGTGCTCGTCGAAGCCGGCGGCGCAACGATCGATGGCGCGGTGTGCACGAGCGGGAAGGTGCGTCTCGTGGAGGGTCAGCACCTGGTGGTCGACGCCGGCTGCCTGCCGCAGCCGCAGGTGCCGCAGCCCGACCCGACCGTGGCGATCGACGTCGTCTACGACGACGACCACATCATCGTCATCGACAAGCCCGCAGGCCTCGTCGTTCATCCGGGCGCGGGAAACCCCGACGGCACCCTCGTCAACGGGCTCCTCGCCCGGTTTCCCGAGATCGGCCAGGTGGGCCAGCTTGGCCGCCCGGGCATCGTTCACCGCCTCGACGTTGGTACCTCTGGTCTGCTCGTCGTCGCCCGCACCGACGAGGCCTACGACGTCTTGGTGGCTGCCCTCGCGGCTCGCGACGTGGGGCGTCGGTACCTCGCCTTCGTGTGGGGCGTCCCGGTGAACCCGCACGGGGTCATCGACGCTCCGATCGGTCGTGATCACCGCGATCCGCTGAAGATGGCGGTGGTGGTCGACGGCAAGGCTGCCCGGACGCACTATCGCACCCTGCGTCGGTTCGATGCGGTCGCATCCGTGTCCGAGCTCCAATGCCGCCTGGAAACAGGGCGAACCCATCAGATCCGCGTACACCTCGCTGCGATCGGGCATCCGGTGGTCGGCGACGCCGCTTACGGCGGCGTGCGCTCTGCTGTCTCGGCACCTCGCCCGATGCTGCACGCCGCGGCGCTCAGCTTCCGGCACCCGATCAGCAACGTCGAGATGGCTTTCGAATCGGATCTCCCCGCCGATCTTGATGCGGTGGTGCAGGCGCTCGGACCTGCCGAGTCGTCGAACTGAAGCGGTCGGGTCGCGATCAGGTGTGCGTCGCCATGGTGTCGCCGGCGATGTCTGTCAGCACGTCGGCGAATACGTCAGAGACGGCGTCGGCGATGGTGGCGCGATCGGGCCACGGGGCCACACCCTGTGCAACCTGTGCCACCTGGGCGAGGGTGAAGCCGCCGAGGAAGGTGACGCATGTGCTCGCCGGCCAGCTTCCAGATCGCGTAGAGCACGCACTGACCTTCGTGATCGCACGAACCGTCCTGGTGCGGGTCTCCGAAGTCGCCGAGCGAGATCGGGCCGTCGACGGCGGCGAGGATCTCGCTGAGGCGGATGTCGGCGGGTTGCCGGGCGAGCACATAACCGCCACCGACCCCACGCTTCGAACGAACCAGCCCGGCTCCCTTGAGGGCGAGAAGGATCTGCTCGAGGTAGGGCTGGGGGATGGCGGTGCGTTCGGCGATGTCGCGCACGCTCGTGGGGCCGCCGTCGCAGGTGTGCAGCGTGAGCGAGAGCAGCGCTCGACACGCATAGTCACCTTTGCTCGACACTCGCATCACCCTCATCGTACGTCGAAACCGCGCTGACCTCCGACTTTGCCGGCAGCGGCGCGTCGACCGAACCATTTCGGCGGCACCGCTTGGGGTCGTGGCGGTCGACGTGGTGGACTGTCTTGGTGGTGTCATCGCAGCCCATCGTCCCGAACTACAGCGGCCCGAACGTGAGGGGGCTGATCCCGGCGTTCCTCGCGCCGCGAGGGGCACAACGTCCCGGGTGG
>VFMC01000442.1 GCA_006515795.1 Acidimicrobiaceae bacterium
ATCGTCGACCGCCGCGCCGAGGTCACCGTCCACCCAGTCGTGCCACTTGTCGACGATCCAGGCCAACAGGCCCGCTGGCGAGTCGGCGAGCGCGGCGGCGATCGTGTCGGGCCGGGTGAGCATGATCTCGCTGTAGCCGCTGTCGCTGCGATCGTAAGCGTCGACAGCATCGAGGTAGACCTCCTCGAGGTCGTCAAGTGGTGTGCCGGCGGCCGGGATCGGCGCATGGATCAACTGCAGGCCGATCAGCGCGTCGGGGTTGTCGACCCCGATCCACATCGCGGCTCCACCCCCGATGTCCCCGCCGAACGCTCCGTACCGCCCGAAGCCGAGAACGTTCACCATGAGCGTGTGCAGGTCGGCGGCGATCTCGCGTCGGGTCAGCGTCGCATCCGGTAGCTCCGAGAACACGAAGCCCGGCAGCGATGGAACGATGACGTCGAACCCGACGCTGCCGGCGTCACCGGCGGAGAGGAGCTCGGCCAGCGGAAGGTATTCGGTAAAGGCGCTCGGCCAGCCGTGCAACAGCAGCAACGGCACCGTGTGCTTCGCTTTCCGCTGAGGTCTCAAGCGAGCGAAGTGGAGGCGATGACCGTTCACTTCGGCGGTGTAGTGCTCGAAGACGTTGAGCCGCGCCTCCTCCGCCCGCCAATCGAATCGCAGCCACCGGTCCACCAACGCACGAAGCCGTTCGCCGCCGAGCCCGCCCGGCCGGTCGACCGTTCCCAGGGTTGGCACATAGCGCGTGCGAGCTAGGCGGTCGAACATGTCGGTGAGGGTGTCGTCTGGCACGTGAATTCGGAATGGCTGGACGAGCATCGGATCTTCTTTCACAGGCGGCCTCGTTCGAGGAACGTCTCTGTGCCGCTCGCCTGGCCCACCGCTCAACGCCGTTCGGGAGGTACGGCCCGGAGGAGGTCACTGAGGTCGGCGATGTCGTCGGGACCATAGGACAGGTAACGACGTTGATCCGAGGGCGGCCGTAGGCCCAAGGAGAGTCCCGGGCGCCACTCGCCAGCGGGTCGAATCGGCCGCGCCGTGAATCCTCCTCCGCAGTTCGGGCACACATCGGCGAGCACGTCGCTCGCGCACACGGCACAGAAGGTGCATTCGTAGCTGCAGATCATCGCGACGGTCGACGAGGGCGGGAGGTCGACGTCACAGTACTCGCAGTTGGGTCGGAGCTCGAGTGCCACTCGGCGATCTTGGTGTGGATGCCGAGGGCGCGCAAGGCAATTTCCCACCCCCTTCCTCCAGCGGCCATAGCTGCCGATCACGCGGGCCCTCTCGTCGGAGTGGCGAGGGCGGTGAGTGCGGGCGCGAGTCTGCGTAGGGTTTCGATGCCGACACCGGGGCCGGCTTCGATGGGTTGAACGCAGACGTGGTCGGCGCCGGCGTCGAGGTGTGCTTACGCGTGCAGTTCTGCCTGCAGGCTGGTGGCCACCTCATCGCCGACATCGCCGGGTGGTACACGCTGAGCTGACGATGACTCACACATGGCGCGGCACGAACCTGCCGGTGTCGTCGGACAGCGGCAGGTTCGTGGCACCGAATGCGCTGGTTGCCTACGGATTCAAGCGGCGGCGGGGCGATCGCAGGAGCGACAACGTTAGGTAGCCGAGGTCGAGGAACAACAGCGCGACGAGCACCTGAACAACCAGGTTTTCGGTCGGACCGGTGACGACGAGCGTCGCTGCGGTCGTAGTCGCCGTGGCAGCCTTGACAGTGGTCGTCGGAGCCGCGGTAGTGGTTGTGGCGCTCGACT
>VFMC01000050.1 GCA_006515795.1 Acidimicrobiaceae bacterium
CAGTTGGCGATCATCCGACGGATGAACCTCGATCTCGATCACGGAGTTCGCATCGTGGCACTCCCGACCATCCGTGAACACGATGGGCTCGCGCTTAGCAGCCGCAACCGACGCCTCACCGCTGCCGACCGCACGGCTGCGGTTTGCCTCTGGCACGCGCTCCGGGCGGCGACGCGCTTGGTGAGCGCCGGCGAGCGCAGCGCGGCGATGATCGAGGCCGCGGTCGTCGCTGCGGTTGCGGCCGAGCCGTCGGCGCGGCTCGAGTACGCGGCTGTGGTGCACCCCGAGAGCTTCGAGTTGATCCAATCGGTGGGCTCCGAAGCGCTGATCGTCGTGGCCGCCTGGTTCGGAGATGTGCGCCTGATCGACAACGTCGTCGTCAGCGCCTGAGCGCGGAGGTCCCGCGGGTACTGTCGGCTCCATGGACCCGACGAAGATCTCGCTCTGGCACGACTCCCTGCCCTCCGACGACAGGCTCGTGCCACGCCCACGACTCGAGTCCGAAGTCGATGTCGACGTGGGTTGTGGACCGCCTACTACCTGAAGCGACGTGACCCGGGCTTGCGCATCGCCATGGTCGAGGCAGAGTTCGCCGGCTTCGGCGCCAGCGGCCGCAACGGCGGCTGGTGCTCGGCGTTGCTGCCGATGGGCTTCGCGGCGATGGCCGCCACACACGGGCGCGACGGCGCGATCCGGATGCAGCAGGCGATGAACGCCACCGTCGACGAGGTTGGCGCCGCCGCGGCGCGCGAGGGCATCGATTGCCACTTCGCCAAGGGAGGCACCTTCCGAGCCGCCAGGAACCCGGCGCACATCGGCCGCCTTCAGGCCGAAGTGGCCGAGTACCGGGCACATGGGTTCGGCGAGGACGACGTCCGTTGGGTCGATCGAGACGAGGCCCGGCAGATCATCGCGGCAACCCACCTCGAGGGCGGAATGTTCACCCCCCACTGCGCGGCCATCCATCCTGGCCGTCTCGTCCGAGGTCTCGCTGATGTCGTCGAGGCGAGTGGTGTGCAGATCTTCGAGCGGTCGCGAGTGACGGCGATCGAGCCGAATCGAATCACCACCGAACACGGCTCGGCGCGCGCCGCACACGTGGTGCGGGCCACGGAGGGGTTCACGCCGACCCTTCCCGGGCTGCGTCGCCAGATCGTGCCGATCTACAGCTTGATGATCGCCACCGAGCCGCTTCCGGCAGCGTTCTGGGAGGAGGTCGGTTGGACTCATCGGCAGACCTTCAGCGATGCCAGGCGGCTGGTCATCTACGGTCAGCGCACGGCCGACGATCGGATCGCCTTCGGCGGGCGCGGCGCGCCGTACCACTTCCGATCTGCCGTGAAACCCGAGTACGACCGCAACCCACGAGTTCACAGCGACATCCGCGCCACCCTCGTCGAGATCTTCCCGCAGCTCGCCGACGCGGCGATCACCCACGAGTGGGGCGGGCCGGTCGGCGTTCCCCGCGACTGGTACTGCTCGGTCGGACTCGACCCCGCCACCGGCATCGGGTGGGCCGGCGGGTACGTCGGTGACGGCGTCGCCACCACCAACCTCGCCGGGCGCACGCTCTGCGACCTGATCACCGGCACCGCGAGCGAGCTGACCGACCTTCCATGGGTCGGGCACCGGTCACGTCGGTGGGAACCGGAGCCGCTCCGCTGGCTCGGCATCAACGCGATGGTGCGCCTGCCCGTCGGGGCCGACGCCTACGAGAATCGGCACGGCCGGCCGGAACGTTGGCGCAGCAAGATCCTCTCGTCGATCCTGGGTCACTGAACGTCCTGCGCGGTCAGGGAAAGGTCGAAGGCAGCCGATCGGCGAACAACCAGTCGTCGAAGAACGCTGCCAGGTCGTCGCCGCTCACTTCCTCGGCGAGGGCGATGAAGTCGGCGGTGAAGCGCGACTGGCCGTAGTTGTCGGCGGCCCAGCGGCGCAGCAGCTCGAAGAACGCATCGTCGCCGACAGTTCTCCTGAGCGCGTGCAAAACCACGGCACCGCCCTCGTACGAGTTGAAGCCGAACATCTCGTCGACCGATGGTGAGATGGTCGGGCTGCCCATGCCGTCTTGCCGACCCGCCAACGCTCGTTCGGCGTCCTGGTCGAGCTCGGAGAGCCCTACGTGTTCGAGCCACATCCACTGCGCGTAGCTCGCGAAGCTCTCGTTTAGCCAGATGTCGCTCCACTGCGCCGGAGATACGGCGTCGCCGAACCACTGATGGCTCAACTCGTGCGACAGCAGCAGCTCCTCGAGGAAGCCCATCTGGCCGGAGAAGTCGTCGCGACTGAACAACGACCTCCCCTGGGTCTCCATCGCCAGACCACCGAAGCTGTCGGTGATGGCAATGCCGTAACCGGCGAGCGGGAACGGGCCGAACCACTCCTCGAAGAAGGCGATCTGGTCATCGATCGTGTCGAGGTAGGGCTGCATCTGCTCGAGGTCGTCGCGCAGCACCGCGCTCACCAACGGGAGTCCGGCGGGACCTACTCCCTCGACCAGCTCGTAGTCACCGGTGATCAGCATCACCAGGTAGGTGGCCATCGGTTCGTCCTGGCGCCACGTCCACGTCGTGCCGCCTGCCGAATCCTGCGACGACACGAGCGACCCGTTGGCCACGGCCGTGACGCCGGACGGCACGGTGATCGCGAAGGTCCAGCTCGCCTTGTCGCTCGGATGATCGTTGCTCGGCAGCCACGTGCGAGCGCCGTCTGGTTCATTGAGCACGTATGAGCCGTTGGTGGTGTTGAACCAACCGTTCGGGAGCCCGATGTCGGACTGCACCGATTCGGTGGCGACGGAGTACTCGACGGTCACCTCGATCCGCGAGCCGGCATCGACCGCTGCCGCAGGGGTGATCCGCAGCTCGACCCGATCCTCCTCGAACGTCGCGTCTTGCCCATCCACCTGAACGCGCTCGATGTCTGGCCCGGCCGAGTCGAGCGTGAACTCGGTGCGGTCGTCGGTGACGTCGATGACGAGGGTGACCGACCCGCTCACCGTGTCGCTCAAAGGATCGTAGGTGATCTCGACTGCGTAGTCGACGACGTCGATGCCGGGATTGCCGAGATCGGGGAACAGCCCATCGCCGGCACCATCACCGACCGGTACCAGCTCGGTCGGCAGGTCGGGCCGCGGGGGTTCACGGGTGTCGGGCGTAGGGGCTTCGGTCGTCGACGAAGGTGTCGTGGAGCTCGGTGATCCGGTGTCGTCGGTGGTGCTCGGCGGCGTCTCACCCGCCGACTCGGTCGACTCCGTCGCCAGCCGCTCCGACCGGATCGCGACCACCCCGGCATCCGTGCTGCATGCGGCGAGGGCCAGGCAAGCCGCCATCCCCGCTGCCACCTTCACCGCCGCCGTCCGTGTTCGCCTCATCGTGCCCACCGTAGCGACCGCCGCCATCAACATGACCGCACCCCATCGGCACCCATCGGCTCGCATCGGCGCGGGACGACGCGTCAGCGATGCACCGAGTGATCGCGGATGGTGGCTCGCGTGCGGACCGTGTACACGGAATCGCCCGACAGCACCCCACCGCGGGCGAACAGGCGGCCGGCCTGCCAGTTCGACAGGCCGAGCTCGGGCTGGACGAAGGCGAACTGACCGTCGACCCAGCGCGTGAACCCATTGCCGACGAACGGCGCGTCGATGAGATCGTAGAAGTGTTGCTGCTCGGCCTCGGTGCCGCCGATCAGCGACGCCGCGAACTTCGGGCTGTACCGGTTGAACAGATCAACCGACTCGTCGAGGGTGTCGACGACGACGATGCTCAACTCGGGAGCGTTCTCCCACTCCCACTCGACGTCGAGGTCGTCGAGCTCGAGGTGGTGACCGGCGGCGGCTGTGAACGGGCGCGCCGAGTTGCTGAGGTGGAGCACCGCTTCGGCCCCGCGGCGCTGTGCGGCCTCGGACGCGGCGGCCACGACCGCGGGCACGATCTGCGAGGCGGCGGCGCGGTGGATGCAACAGACGTTCAAGGTGTTGCAGACCTTGCGATCGAGGGAGTGCAGCGTGGCCAGGTGGACCGTCTGCCGGTCGGCATCAGGAGCGACGACCATCCATGCGCCCCCGGTGCCGTGCAAGCTCACCGGCACACCGTGCTGGCGGGCCACCGCGCCGAGCTGGGCCACCGCCGAGCCCGACCCGCGGGCCACCGCCAGGCCAAGGCGCTGATCGGCGAACAGCGCCCAGCCGGCCGCGTGCGCCGCCGAGTCGACCAACTGAACCGCACCCTCCGGCAGGCCGGCGGCGCGAAGCGATGGGCAAACGGCGTGCTCCATGATCGAGCGCGCCGTGGCGAGGGCATCGCTGCCGATCCTGAAGACCACCGTGTTGCCGGAACGGAGCACGCCGGTCGCATCGGCGAACACGTTCGGCCGACCCTCGAACACGAAGCCGACCACTCCCAACGGCGCCCGGCGCGTCTCCACGATCCACGTTCCGTGATCCACCTCGGTGAGCTGCCGATCGCGGCGCATCTCGGCGTGCTGCCAGACCCGCAGACCATCGATCATCCCGGCGCGCATCGACGGCGTCAGCTCGAGCCTGGTCGTCGATCGACCTCGCGCCGCGGCGCACTGCACGTCGTGATCGTTCGCAGCAGCGATCGCGGCGAAGACGCCGTCGTCGGCCAAGCGGGCTGCGAACGCTTCGAAGAACCGAGTCACCTGGTGGTCACTTGCCGCGGCGAGGGTGGCGAAAGCGTCGGATGCCGCGCCGACGGCGCTACGAACGCGATCGTGTTCGCGGCGCGGGATGTGCAGGAGGTCGCCGCTCTCGTGCACCACCACGAGCCGATCGCCTTCGGTGAAGGCCGCGGCCAGCTCGTCGCCCACCACCGCCACCCGGTCGCCCCCGTACGGCACGAGCTGGCCCGGTGTGAGGAAGCGCAACGCCGCGGTCGTCATCGACCCGTAGCGTATGGCAATCCTCGGCTCCATCTCTCGACTCGCCGATCACGCTCACCCAACTTTGTCGGTCTCAACACGCTCAACCGGTCGACACCGACAGGGTTCGAGTTCGACCCTCACCCAGATCGACCGGAGCCCAGCGATCGGCACCCGTACCCCACCAGTCGCAATAGCCTGCTGCGGTGCACGACGATCAGTTCTACTTCCGCCAACTGCTCTCCGGACGCGACTTCGCGATCGGCGACCCGATCGCCGAGCAGATGGTCAACTTCGTGTACGCGATCGGCGACCGCACGACAGGCGAATGCGTGCTCGTCGACCCCGCCTACGCCGTGGGGGAGTTGCTCGACGCAGTAGAGGCCGACGGCATGCGCTGCACCGGAGTGCTGGCCACGCACTACCACGCCGACCACATCGGTGGTTCGATGATGGGGTTCTCGATCGAGGGGGTGGCCGCGCTGCTCGAGCGCTGCGACTGCGCGATCCACGTGCAACGCCACGAGGTGCCGTGGGTCGTCCGCACGACCGGCCTCACCGAAGGCCAACTCGCCCAGCACGACTCGGGTGACGTGGTTCGCGTCGGGGAGGTGGACATCACGCTGGTGCACACCCCCGGCCACACGCCGGGCAGCCAGTGCTTCCACGTGGACGGACGACTCGTGAGCGGCGACACGCTGTTCCTGGAAGGTTGCGGTCGAACCGATCTGCCGGGCAGCAACCCGGCGGACATGTTCCACAGCCTTCGCCGTCTGGCATCGCTTCCCGACGACACGATCGTGTACCCCGGCCACCGCTACTCGCAACCCTCGAGCGGCACGATGTCGGCGATCCGCGACACCAACTACGTGTTCAAACCGCAGACGCAGGAAGCCTGGATGCAGTGGTTCGGCCGATGAGCCCGATCAGCTGAGCCCGAGCCGCTCGAACTGCTCCCCCGGCGCGTGTACCGCGACCAACGCGGTGCACAGCAGATCGATCATCTCGCGCTCGCCCACCTCACCCGTGCGGTTCTCGAGCTCGTCGGGATCGAGGTCGATGTCGAACAGGTGGTGCTGGCCAACCGGGCCTCTCCCGACCCAGAATGGCAACGCGTCACCGGCGGCGAAGGGCTGGCGGATCACAGGTACGTCACTGCCGGGCATTCGGTCGAGCACAGCTCGACCATCGGGCAGCGGAAGCTCGGTCACACCGCGCACGTGGATCGGCATCGTGCTCCACCGGTTGCTCCACATGCTGAGCGGGAAGTTGTCGCCCTCGGGGCCACGGGCGTACTTCGAGCGGCCATCGGTGACCTGCACCCAGTTGCCGTACACACCGCCGAGCGCCCACTCGCGGACCGAGGTGGACGTACCCGCGAGCAGCGGCACGAGCGACACCCCGTGAGTGTGATGGGCGGCCGACACCCCGAAGACATCGCAGAGGGTGGCGTGGAGATCGACCGTGGTGGTGAGCGCGTCGCAGACGCCACCGCCGGCCCCACCAGGCCAATGGATCAGCAACGGGATGTGCCCGAGCGGTTCGAACTGCGGCACCATCGGCTTGCCCCAGATGTCGACCCGCTCGCCGCCGACCGCGCGCTGCTCACCGAGGTAGTGACCGTGGTCGGTGCACACGATGACAGCAGTGTCTTCCCACATCGAGCCGGCATCGAGTTGCTCGACGACACGCCCGAACCAGTGGTCGATCATCGAGAGCTTTGCGCCGTAGTTGGCACGGATGTGCCGGCCCTCGGCATCGCTCAGGTGTCCGCCTGACCGCCCGCCCACGACGTACGGCGGCCAGATGAGGCGCTCCCCCGACCACGGCTCGTCCTCGTAGAGCCCGGTCCACCGCGACGGTGAGTCGAACGGCTCGTGCGGGTCGAACTCGTCCACCACGAGGAGCCACCGCGATCCCTCCCGCGAGGCCTGCGCCTGCCCCAACCACGACGCCGCGGCCGACATCGTCCGCGGACCAGGGAAGTCGTCCTCGTGTCGGAAGTGCGTGCGCGTCCGGTCGTACGCCCGATCGATCGAGGGCGCCTTCTGGCCAAATCGACGTTCGAGGAACCAGCCGCCTCCTGCCGCGGGAGGGGCCGGAACACCCATCCACGACGGGTCGAGCCACGTCTTCCACGGGTCGCCCTCATGGCCGCGCACGTAGTCCCAACCGCCGAAATCAGTGTGGTAGTTCTCGCCGCCGGTCTCGAACAGGTGGGGATGATCGGTCACGAGCATCGTGGTGATCCCTGCCTCGCGCAGGTCGGCGGTGATCGAACGTTCCCAGATCTCGATCGACCCCCACGGTCGCCACAGGAAGTCGAGGGCCCCGCACAGCAGATCGTGACGGGCCGGCATGCACGGAAGCGACCCGGTCACATGGCGGGTGAACCGCGTCGCGCGACGAGCGAACCCGTCGAGGTTCGGTGTGTCGAACTCGGTACCTCCGTAGCTCCCGAGCATGTGGCGGTTCAAGGAGTCGAGCATCACGACCACGACGTTGCGAGGCATCACAACCGTAGGTTCGCGCGGATCACACGAACGCATTGACGATCGCGCTCGTGGCCGCCACGACCAACAAGCCGAGGACCAGGCGCCTGAACCTCTCGCCGTGCAGGTGCTTGCGCAACGGGTAGCCGCACAGCTGCCCGATCAGCAATGCCGGAATGGCGATCGCGGCCGCGATCAGACCGTCGCGGTCGACTCGTCGCGCCACCACGAACAAAACGATGCCAACCACGTTGCTGCACGAGAACACCATGTTGATGGTGCCGCGAAACGGTTCAGGTTCGAGGCCTCGGGCCTGGAGTGCGAACACGAGCGGCGGTCCGTTGGTGGACAGCGAAGTGTTGAGCACACCGCTCACGAACCCGGCACCGACGTCGAGTGACGACCCCGCGCTCCGCAGGTCGACCTTGGCGACGAGCAATACGACGGCGATCAGCACCGACACACCGAGTGCGAGCCGGAGCACCTCCTCGTCGAAGACAACAAAGGCCCACAACCCGAGCGGCATGCCGCAGTAGGCCGAGAGCACGAGCCGCTTGGCGAGCGCACCGTCGACGTGCCCGCGGCCGTGCCAGGCCTGCCACGTCGACACCGCAGCACCCAGCAGAGTGCTCACCACCACCGCTTCCTTGGTCGGTATCGCCAACGTCATCAGCGGAACCGAGAGCAGGGCGAAGCCGAATCCCGAGAGCACCTGGATCAACGACGCCGAGAACACCGCCACGGCGACCACGACGAGCTGGGTGGCCGTCACTCCGTCAACACCTGCACCACCGGCCCGGGTTGACGAAGCGTCGACAGTCGATCACGACCGTTGATCATCGCGCACGACCTGCCCCAGCACCGGGTTCGCGCCTAACTCGCGAAGCAGTCAGGGGTCGATCGCAATCGACCAAGCCTGCCGGGAGTCGGGGTTCTTCGCGATCCGCGGAGACGAAGACACCTCCGCACATCGGCGACGGGTGCTCGACTCAACCCGACGCCTGTTCACTCTACCGGTCGAGGCCAAACAACGGGTCTCGCTCGCATCGGGCGGCACTGCATGGCGTGGCTGGTTCCCACTCGGCGACGAGCTCACCAGTGGCGTGCCCGACCTGAAGGAAGGCTTCTACGTCGGGCGGGAATCGCCGGCGAGCGCCCTCCCGCTGCACGGGCCGAACGTCTGGCCGCAGGAGGTGCCTGAGCTGAAAACCGAGGTGCTCAGCTGGATGGAGCGCATGGAAACGCTCGGCCAGCGCGCCCTCGCCACGATGGCGGTCGGCCTGGGCCTCACTCCCTCGTACTTCGAGCGTCGGCTCACCAGCGATCCGACCGTGCTGTTCCGGATGTTCCGCTATCCGCCACATCCGGAGGGTGCCGCCGACCGGTGGGGTGTCGCCGAGCACAGCGACTACGGCTTGCTCACGCTGCTGGCCCACGACGGCACACCAGGGTTGCAGGTGAAGGTGGGCGACACCTGGACTTCGGTCGATCCCGATCCCGACCTCATCATCTGCAACATCGGCGACATGCTCGACCGGCTCACCGGGGGTCGTTATCGCAGCACGCCACACCGGGTTCGCAACGCAGGGGGAAACGACCGGATCTCGTTACCGTTCTTCCTCGACCCGGCATGGACGGCATCGGTGGAGCCGCTCTCGCTCGGCGGCGAGTGGGCCACGCCCGCCGATCGCGCCGAACGTTGGGACCGGGCCGATCTCTCGACCGTTTCGGGCCCGTACGGCGATTGGTTGCTCCAGAAGGTGCGCCAGGTGTTCCCTGCCTTGGCCGAGACCGTGCTCGACGACGCTTCGTCCTCAACCTGATTCGGCCAGGTAGTAGCGCCTGGTCTCGCGGTCGACATCGATGAGCACCCAACCGCCGGCAAGCCGACCGGCAAGCTCTCGACGAACGAACAGCCGGGCGTCGAGCGCGGCAGCTGACGACGTG
>VFMC01000051.1:0-1931 GCA_006515795.1 Acidimicrobiaceae bacterium
GCTCGCCATAGCTCCTGGGGCGGTTGTGAACACCTTTCTCACCGCCGACACCGAGTGGCTCACGGTGACCTCGGCGACACCACGTTCCGTACAGAACGTGGCGGCCCTGCTCGGCTTCCCGGCCGACGAGTTCGCGACCGTCGATCAGCAGCTCGAGAGGCGCACCCAGCTCGACGATGGGCTTCGCCGCTGGATCTCCGAGCGCACTGCAGCTGAATGCTTGACAGAGATGAAGGCACGCGAAGTGGTGGCCGCACGCATCTTCTCCGTCGCTGACATCGTCGAGGACCGGACGTACCGGGAACGGGGCGACATCATCACCGTCGAGGACTCGGAGCTCGGCCCGGTTCGGGACGAGTCCGAGCTGGTCGTAGACGACTACCTGCCATTCGATGAGGCGAAACAGGCTCTCGAAGAGGGCAAGGTCGATCCATTCACCGTCGAAATCGGGATCGTGTCGCTTCGTCAGCGCCGCGCTGACGGCGAACGCACCCATCAACGCCGTGACCGTGTCGGCATGCGAGAAGCCGGTGTGGACCGGCGGGCCGTCGGCGAATCCCGTCACGTGCACAACCCCACTCATCGCCTCGCCCACCTTGCCGAAGCCGGGCTCGTTTCGATTGGTGGTGTTGGCGCCATTCCCGGAGATCTGGAGCATCACCAGCTTCGAGTTCAGTGCGTGGAGAGTCTTCCAATCGAGTCCCCACTTCTCTATCGTGCCGACCCGGAAGTTGGTGATGACGACGTCCGCCCGCTCCGCGAGGTCCCGCGCGACCTGCTGGCCCTCCTCGCTGCGCAGGTTCAGCGTCACCGAGCGCTTGTTATCGACGGATCCTCGACGTGGATGACCTCTGCTCCGAGATCGGCCAGCAGGGTGCCGGCGAGCGGCCCGGCGATCAGCTGTGCGAACTCGACGACCTTCAGGCCTTCGAACACAGGCTGCCGGCCCACTGGTTCTGCAAATTCAGTCATACTAGAGATACTATAGGCATGGATTCGCCTGGGAAGGTGAGTCGCTCGTGCGGATGGCAATCGCCGCGGCACGCTTCCTTACCTTCATCGCCTTCTGGTAGTCGTGGACGAGGATCGTCCTGCCGGACGGCAGCGCTGCGGCAGGATCACCGTGGGCGAGGGCCTGGAGGTAGAGACCGATCACTTCGTCGGCGGACTCCAGGTCGGCCGACGACGGGCTGAAGACGTCGTTGATGACAGCCACGTGCGGCGGGTAGAACGTCGCGCCCATCGTGAATCCGAGCCGGCGAGATGCCTCGAATCGAGTGCGGATCTCCGCCAGGTCACGTAGATCGGGAGCGAAGACGAAGTCGCACACGTGGAGCCCGTAGGCCGCTCCCGTGATGGTGATCAGCGAGCGCGGCGTCGCGAACAGCTCGTTGAGCTCGCCGGCCGCGCCGTAGAGCGGTACCCCCATGTCGGCGCTCAGGTCGCCGACGCCGAGACCCAGCGACACGACCTTGTCGACGGCGCCGATACGCGTCATCTCCACGACCGAGCGGGCGGTCTCGATCGTGGCGAACAGATCGGGGTCTGCGCCGTGCGAGCGGAGGAGCTCTTGAACCTCGAGCAGCTCCTCGGCCGATTCGCACTTCGGGTACGCGAGGCACGTGACACCGGCCTCGGCGAGCGCGATGAGATCATCTCGTCCCCACGGGGTGGAGAGATGGTTCGGCCTCGCCACAACGAGACGACCGCCGAAGTACTCGGGTTGGGCGAGATACTCCACCACCCGCATCCGAGCTCGCGCCTTCAGCGCCGGGGGCACGCTGTCCTCCAGGTCGACTAGGAACGAGTCGGCCGGGATGCCTGGCACTTTGGCCCACTTGGCTTCGTTCATGATCGGCGTCTCGATGATGCTGCGGAGGCCTAGGTATGTCTCATCCATTTGCGCTCGTGTCCCTCGTTCTTCGGCTGAT
>VFMC01000051.1:1944-9715 GCA_006515795.1 Acidimicrobiaceae bacterium
CACGCGACGCAGGGTCAGGTCCTGGGAATGGAATTCTATGCGTATGATACGTTTGGAATGACGCCCAGCCCGGCGGGCCGACGAGAGGTAGTGACCGATGACCGATCAACGTGCTCGCCTGGAGCCGACGACGGAGGCCGATTGGGACGATGAAACGAGGTCGACGCTGCTGGGAATGGCAGACCATACGAACGGACGCGTCCTGAACGTCGTCGCGACGCTGGCCCGCCATCCGAAGCTGTTGCGACGTTGGCTTCCGTTCGGAAACCATGTGCTGGGTGGGTCGACCCTGCCACCGCGGGCGCGCGAGTTGGCGATCCTGCGCACGGGCTACATCGCCCGCTCCAGGTACGAATGGGCGCAGCACGTGGGCATGGCGCGCGACGTGGGCTGCACCGATTCGGAGATCGAGCGGGTGATCGTGGGTCCTGAGGCGCCCGGCTGGTCGACTGCCGACCGCGCGTTGTTGCGGGCGACGGACGAGTTGATGGCCGGCCACTTCATCACCGACGGGACCTGGGAAGCGCTCGCCGAGCACTGGACCGAACTGCAGTGCATCGACTTGGTGTTCGCAGTGGGCCAGTACTCCCTGGTGTCGATGGCGTTGAACACGTTCGAGGTCCAGATCGAAGATGACGTCGAGTTGTTCCCGGCGGTGCTATTCGAGGGCGCCCACTTCGACCACCGAACCTCAACGACCGAACGAGGAGGCAGGACGTGAAGGTCGAGGAATGGGTCGTTCGCGAGCATGTCGAGGGAGCCCCCGACGTCGCTCGCGTCTACGAGAAGATCGTCAAAGATGTCGATCTCGAGTTGGCCGAGAACGAGATGCTGCTCGAGACCCTCTACGTCTCGGTGGACCCCTACCTGCAGGGCATCTGCCTCGACACCCCTGTTGGCGAGCACCAAGGCGCCGATTCCATCATGCGGGTCATCGGCGCCGGCCCGAATGCGATGTACGAGATCGGTGACATTGTGGAGGGCTTCGGCGGCTGGCGGTCACACGTGATCAACACCGGGGAGGAGGCGCTCTGGCGGACGGGGACCTTCCCGATGGTGTTCCCTCGGTACCGCAAGCTCGACCCTCATGACTACGACGAAGGCCTGCCGATCGCGACGGCGCTCGGCGTGATGGGTGGCCCCGGGATGACGGCGTGGGGCACCTTGACCAAGTTCATGACGATCAACAGCGGCGACACGGTGCTGATCAGCGGCGCTACGGGCACCATCGGCACCATCATCGGGCAGATGGCCAAGCACAAGGGGGCGAGAGTGGTCGGCACCACCTCGTCGCCCGAGAAGGAGTCGTACCTGAGAGGCTTGGGTTTCGACGATGTCGTCGTCTACAGGAGCGGCGACGAGGCCGATGCCGTGCGCGAGGCCCTCCTCCAGGCCGTGCCGCACGGCGTCGACAAGTACGTCGACTCGATGGGTGGCCCAATCACCGACGTTGTGTTCTCGATGCTGAACATCAACAGCCAGGTGGCCGTGTGCTGGCAATACGCCACGACGGTCGGCGCCGACTACGTCGGGCCGCGGCTGTTGCCATACATCATGTTCCCACGCACCACGATCAGGGGGATCTTCTCGATCGAGTGGTTCACCGACGAGAACTGGGAGGCACTGCACGCCGACCTGGGGGCGATGGTCCGGCGCGGTGAGATCGCATACGACCAGACCATCCACGACGGATTCGACAACATCCCGGCTGCCTATCAGAGCCTCTTCGTCAACCGTGCCGCCAGCCGCGGCAAGGTACTCGTGAAGCTCTAGGCACTTGCAAAAGTAGTTAGGACCTGAAACCATCATGGCTGTGGACGAGATCCGTTTCGACGATGTTGATGCTCTCCGGGCCAGGATCAGTTCCGACTACGGCGAGTGGGGCCCAGAGCTCCAGATCACCCAGGATCTGATCGACGACTTCGCCGACCTCACTGGCGATTCCCAATGGATCCACGTCGACGTCGAGCGGGCCGGCAGCGGGCCGTTCGGTGGCACCATCGCTCACGGGTTGCTCACCTTGGCAATCGCACCTCGCGTCCGCCCCCCGGCGCTGTTCCAGATCGTCGGCCATGGGAGCACGCTCAACTACGGCTCCGACGGAGTCCGCTTCCTCGACCCGGTCTACGCTGGCTCGAGCATCCACTCGCGGTCGCGGCTGATCGACGTGCAACAGCACGCTCGCGGCACACGGCTGGTGTTGGAGATCGCGGTGCACGTCGTGGGCAACGAACGGCCGTCGATGGTGTTCAAAGCCGTCGTCCTGCACAGTCCGCAAGGAGCATGAAATGACGAGCGTCAGGTTCGACGACCTCGAAGCCTTGCGGGCGAGGATCAGCGACGAGTTCGGTCCGTGGGGACCGCCGGTTGAGGTCACTCAGGCGATCATCGACCGCTTCGCAGACCTCACCGCGGACCACCAATGGATCCACGTCGACGTGGAACGGGCAGCCCAGGGTCCATTCGGCGGCACGATCGCCCACGGCTTTCTCACGGTCGCACTGATGCCCCGATATCGGCCGCCCTTGACGTTCGACATCGTCGGAGAAGGTAGTCGTGTCAACTACGGCAGCGAGTCGTTCCGGTTCCTGGCTCCGGTTCGGTCGGGTACCACGTTGCAGGCTCGAATGCGCCTCGCCGGTGTTCGTGAACATTCGAACGGCACCCTTCTGGTACAGGAGTTGATGGTCTCCGTCGTCGGTGCAGTCCGGCCGTCGCTGATGTACACCGGCCTGTTGTTGTACAGGCCGTGAGCGCTCCGGAGACTGCCAATCTGCTGGTCGAGGTGGTGGACCTGATCGCCCGCGTGCAGATCAACCGGCCCGAGAAGCGCAACGCCCTCGACACGGCAACACGCGCCGATCTGATGGCGGTTCTCGATTGGTCCTCGTCGTCCGACGAAGTGCGTGTGGTCGTGATCTCTGGGGCTGGCGGCAGGGCGTTCGCGTCTGGTGCCGACCTGACCGAGGCCGCGGACGATCCGACCAGCACCAGAGCGATGCTCTTCGAGCGGCGGATCTACGATGCCGTGGCCGAGTGCGCCCGCCCGGTCGTCGCGATGGTCGACGGCTTCTGCGTGGGCGGCGGGTGCGAGCTGGCGATGTCGGCCGACATCCGGGTCGCATCGATGCGATCGAAGTTCGGACAACCCGAGATCAGCCTCGGCATCATCCCGGGCGGCGGCGCCACGCAGCGACTGCCGCGCCTGGTGGGAATCGGACAGGCGATGCGCCTCATCCTGACAGGTGAGATCATCGGCGCCGCTGAGGCCCATGCGCTCGGGCTGGTTGACATCCTCGTCGCGACCGAAGACCTGCACCAGCGCACCCTCGAGCTGTGCTCGGCCATCGCCCGGAACTCACCGATCGCCCTCGGACTCGCCAAGCAGGCGGTGCGCGCATCGTTCGAGCGAGGCCTGGGCGAGGGGGTCGCGCTCGAGCGTGATCTTCTGTGCCGAGCGCTGGCTACGGAGGACGCGACCGAGGGCATTGCCGCGTTCCGTGAGAAGCGGGCGCCGGAGTTTCGTGGTCGATGACCGACCTTGATCTAGGAGGAAGCCGTGACAGGTGCACTGAGTGGGATCAAGGTCGTGGAAGTCAGCGTGGCCATGGCAGCTCCCTTCTGCGGGATGATGCTCGCCGATCAAGGCGCAGATGTGGTGAAGGTCGAGCGCGTCGGTCGCGGCGACGACAGCCGCGCGTGGCCGCCACACTTCCACGGGTCGATGTCGCACTACTTCGCAGCGGCGAACCGCAACAAGCGGAGCGTCGCGGTCGACCTGAAGTCGCCGGACGGTGTCGAGATCGTGCGTCGCCTGGCGGTCGACGCAGATGTGCTGATCGAGAACTATCGGGTCGGCGCGCTGGAACGGGCCGGCCTGGGCTTTGGCGAACTGTCGCGCGCCAACCCACGCCTCGTGTACTGCTCCATCAGTGGTTTCGGGCGTGAGGGCGCTCGCCGCGAGGAGCGCGCCAACGATCTGTTCATGCAGGCGTTTTCCGGCAGCATGAGCGTTACCGGCCACCGCGGGAGTGGACCGGTGAAGATGGGTCCGTCGATCGCCGACATCGGCGCGGGTCTGTTCGCAAGCATCGGAGTGCTCAGCGCTTTGGAGGCCAGACATCGCACCGGACGCGGCCAGCACGTGGACACATCTCTGCTCGATGGTCAGCTTGCGATCCTGTCGTACCACCTGACCTCGTTCTTCGCGAGTGGGGTCGTGCCGGGGCCGCAGGGTTCGGGCGCCGAGTTCGGCGTGCCGTACCAAGCATTCCCGACAGGTGATGACTGGCTGATCATCGCCGTCTTCAACGAAACGATGTGGCAGGCGTTGTGCGTCGGAATCGGCCGCAAGGAATGGGCCGACGATCCTCGGTTCAGCGATCTGCCGACACGCATCCGTCATCGCGATGTGCTGATCGAGATGCTGAGCGAGGTGCTTCGCACCATGCCGGCCTCGCACTGGGAAACGAGCCTGAAGGCATCGGGCATCCCATGTACGAGGGTGAACAGAATCGACCAGATCGTCGATGACCCCCAGGTGCGTGCCATGGGGATGATCGCCGACCTCGACGTCGACCGCCTTGGTCCGATTCGAATGGCAGCGCCGCCGATCCGGTTCAGCGACACGCCCAGCAGCGTCCACCTCCCGCCGCCGCGCCTGGGCCAGCACACGCGGGACGTCGTGCGTAGCGTCGGGTTCAGCGACGATCACATCGATCGCCTCGCAGCAGGCGGAGTTCTGGGGCTGGACGACTTCGATGCAACTGACTCGACGACCGGACAGGATCTATGACTATGATTGGCAGGAGTCTTGGACGAGGTGGGAGCACGAGGTGATTGGATCAGCCGAGGGTGATGGTCGAGGATCGGACGTGGCGTCGTCGTCAGCTCCCGAGTCGATGTGGGCGGACGCGGTGGCGATCGCCAACATCCCGACGTTGATCATGGTGCTGGTCCAGCTGACCGGTGAGCTTCGCTGGTTGGACGGCGCGTACCGGCCCACCCGCACCCGCGGTCTCGACGACAACGACTCGGGAGGCCTGCCCGATCACGTGCAGGGCGAGATCAGGGCCGCCGCCGTGGAAGCGATCGTTGCGTGGGCAAACGGCACGCCACCAGCGATTGCGCAGCCATCTGACGAGCTGCTCGTGCAGATGATGAGCGTTTCGATCGGGCAGGCCGTACCGATGGAATACGCGCCGATGATTGCCAACGAGCTGCGCGTGTTCGACCGCCCCGTTCCGTCGTGCGACCCCCCGGACGACTTCGAGGTGCTGATCATCGGCGCCGGCATCTCGGGGCTCTGTGCGGGCGTCCGCCTCCAGGAGGCGGGCGTGCGCTTCAAGATCCTCGAACGTGATCAGCGGGTTGGTGGCACCTGGCTCCAGAACCGCTACCCGGGCTGCGGAGTCGACACGCCGAGCTACCTCTACTCGTTCACGTTCGCCCGTGCCGATTGGTCGCATCACTTCTCGCTACGAGACGAACTGCACGCCTACCTCGAGAGAGTCGGTGAGGACTTCGGGATAACCCCCCACGTGCAGTTCGGCACCGAGGTCGAGCAGGCCACGTACGATGTGGCCGCGCAAGGTTGGGTCGTGCAGGCACGGGGATGCGACGGTGCCACCGAGGTCCACCGGGCAAACGTTGTGATCAGCGCAGTGGGTGCGTTCAACAAGCCCCGGATCCCCGACATGAAGGGTGCGGGCTCGTTCGCCGGGCCGGAGGTGCACACGGCTCGCTGGCCACAGGACGGTCTGGACCTGCATGGCAAGCGGGTTGCCGTGATCGGCAACGGGGCAAGCGCGATGCAGCTGGTGCCGGCAATCGCCGAAGACGCCGCCTCCGTCGTCGTGTTTCAACGCTCGCCGCAGTGGGCGGCTCCTTTCGACAAGTTCCACAGGCCCGTCCCCGCGGCGTTGCGGTTCCTGCTTGCCGCGTTGCCGATCTATCACGACTGGTACCGCCTGCGTCTGGCGTGGGCCTACAACGATGCGATCCATCCCGCGTTGCAGAAAGATCCGAGCTGGGTCGATCCGGCCCGCTCGATCAGCGCCCTCAACGATCGCCACCGTGAGTACTTCACCCAGTACATGGTGTCCGAGCTCGGTGATCGCCAGGACCTGCTGGAAAAGGTGCTTCCTTCGTACCCTCCGTACGGCAAGAGGATGCTGATGGACAACGGTTGGTTCCGAACCCTCACGCGCGAGAACGTCCATCTAGTGACCGACTCGGTGACGGAGATCGTCGTCGGCGGCGTGCGCACCGAAAAGGGCGAGTACGACGTGGACGTGTTGGTCTGGGCGACCGGCTTCGACGTGGTTCGGTTCCTGGCGCCGATGAGGATCGTCGGTCGCTCGGGGCACACGCTGCAGGAGCAATGGGGCGACGACGATGCGCGCGCCTACCTCGGCACCGTGATACCCGACATGCCGAACTTCTTCTGCCTCTACGGCCCGAACGCGCAGTTCGGTCACGGTGGCAGCCTGATCACGATCATGGACCGCCAGATGCACTACGTCATGAGCACCCTCACCCAGATGTTCGAAGCCGGTATCGGCGTGGTCGAGGTCGATCGCGACGTCCACGATGACTACAACGCCAAGGTCGACGCAGCACACGAGAAGATGGTCTGGACCCATCCGGGGATGGATACCTACTACCGCAACTCACGTGGCAGGGTTGTCGCGATAAACCCCTTTCGGGTCGTCGACTTCTGGAAGATGACCGATCGAGCCGACCTCGGCGACTATCGCACAGAACCGAAGGCAACGCGTGCGTGATTCGCTGTTCGACTTGAACGGCAAGGTCGCGGTGATCACGGGTTCATCGCGCGGCATCGGCAGGGCTATCGCGTACCGCATGGCGCAGCACGGGGCGCGCGTGGTCGTGTCGAGCCGCAAGGCCGATGCATGTGATGTGGCCGCGGCCGAGATCAACGCGGCCTTTGCCGACTCGGCCATCTCGGTGCCGTGCAACATCGGATACAAGGAACAACTCCAGGCTCTTGTCGATGCCGCCCGGGCGAGCTTCGGCCGGATCGACGTGCTCGTTTGCAATGCTGCCGTCAATCCGTGGGCGGGACCCATGATCGACATCTCGGACGAGGCCTTCGACAAGGTGATGGGGTCGAATATCCGGTCCAACCACTGGCTGGCGAGCATGGTGCTGCCGGAACTGAAGGCTCGTGGCGATGGATCGATCATCCTGATCTCGTCAACCGGTGGGTTGATCGGCACCGACGTTCTCGGCGCGTACGCGCTTTCCAAGGCTGCTGACATGCAGATGGCCCGCAACATCGCCGTCGAATACGGTCCGTTCAACGTGCGGGCCAACACGATAGCCCCAGGGTTGGTGCGTACGGAGTTCGCGCGCTACTTGTGGGACGACCCCGACATCCTCGGCCGAGCTACCGCCCGCACTCCTTTGCGTCGAGTGGCGGAGACCGACGAGATCGCCGGGGCAGCGGTGATGCTGGCGTCGGCAGCAGGCAGGTTCATCACCGGTCAGACGATAGTCATCGACGGAGGGTCCACGATCGGAGCGACGATCTGAGCGTTCAATTCGTTGACCGCCGTTTGCCGGTGCCACCCTGACTGGCATCGGGCGGTCCGAAGTCGCGGTCAGCCTGCCGATCGAGTGCTGCTCCGATGGCAGGGCTGTCGAGGGCACCGAGCGACTCGCCGGCGGTGCCGAGGATCTCGTTGAAGCGCTGCACCAACAACCGCTCGACGTCGGCCAGGGCTGCAAGGCCCTTGCGGGAAGCGCA
>VFMC01000443.1 GCA_006515795.1 Acidimicrobiaceae bacterium
GCTGCGCTGGCCAACGTGCCCGAGCTCCTCGGACCGACCCTGGCATTCGTCGGAGCCGCCCTCGGCCAGGCCGCGGCGACCACTCGGCACAAGGAGTTCGCGATCCTTCGCACGTCGGTGTTGATGGGCTGTCGCTACTGCGTGCACGCGCACACCGCGGTCGCGCTCGATGTCGGGCTCGACGTGCTCGAGGTTCGCGCGCTCCGTGGCGAGGTGCCGATCGAGGAGGCCTTCCCCGACGAAGCCGAACGAGCGCTCGTGCGTTGGATCGACGCCATGGCCGGTGCCAGCGGGCCGGTGGGCGACGACATCTGGTCGTCGGCCCGCGCCATGTGGCCCGATCATCTGCTGGTCGAGTTGAGCGTCACGATCGGCGCCACGTTGTTCCTCAACCGGTTCGCCACCGGATTCGAGCTCCCCACGTCACAGGGTGTCCTCGACCGGCTCGGGCGCGAAGACATGCGATGAGCGCAACCATCACGCGCGGGGCAGTCGCCGAAGCCGTCGCGGACGGAACCCTGCCGGGGCGCGTCTGGCTGTACACCAACTACCACTGCAACCTGGCCTGCTCGTACTGCCTCACCGAGTCTTCGCCGCGCAGGCCCGCGAGTTGGGCTTCACCGGCCTCGGGGTCATCGGCGGCGAGCCGTTCCTGCTGCCATGGCTTCCCGAGACGATCGTCGCCATGGCCGATCACCTGCCGGTGATCGTGCTGACCAACGGCACACTCTTTTCCGGCGTGCGCATCGAACGGGCCGCCCCGTTGGCCCATCCCGACATCGCTCTGCAGATATCGCTCGATTCACACCTGGCCGACGTCAACGACATGGCGCGCGGACCGGAGAACTTCGCCAAGGTCGTCGAGGCGGTACCGCGTCTCATCGAACGAGGCGTTCGTGTGCGCATCGCCACCACCACTGCCGGTGCGCTCGACGACCCGTCGCTCGATCCGTTGCGTTCGTTGGTGGAGTCGCTCGGTGTCGCCGCACACGATCATCTCGTGCGACCGATCGTGCGCCGCGGTCGTGCCGACGAACGCGGTCTTGGCATCGCAGCCAGGGCTCGTGACATCCCGAGCGAGCTCACGATCACCGCCGACGGCGCGTTCTGGGGAAGCTTCGGGCCGACGGTACGGGCCGGACGACTCGACACCGACCTGTTGCTGACGCGCACCGTGCTGCCGCTGTCGGTGCCGGCCGATGCGCTCCTCGGCGCACTCGGAGTCATGCCGGACGGCCACGATGCCAACCTCGGCATTCGTTGAGCGTGATGCCACGGGAGCCGGTCGGCTCCACTCACCCAGATCGGTCGAGCGTCGCCAGCGTGGTGCGGGCCACCTCGCCCAACCGCCCTACCGGCGAGCTTCGTTCGGCTGCCACGACGATGTCGTCGACGGTGTCGAGGTCGCGTGCCATCGGTAGCCGCCTTACGCTGCGGCCGAGCTCGTGCAGGCGTCGGAGCTGGCGCAGGCCCGTGTTCGAAACGCTCATCGCAACGCCGTCGAACGGCGAGCGCACCGATGGCCTGCGGCGTCTCCATACCAACGACGACGCCCGGGCCGAGCTCGTCGAACGCGTTGGCGAGTCGTTCGGCAAGGCCGCTGCCCCGTTGCGGAACCACGTCGTACGCGGGACGCGCCCAGTCGCCGGCATCGCCATCGAACAACAGCACAGGGCGCACAGTCGGACCGAGCGAAGCGGCCACCAGGTCGACTGCGTCGAGGGTGTCGGCGAGCGCCGCGGCTGCCAGTCGGGCGGCTTGTTCGGGGGTGCAGGGCGGGCACAGACGGGTCTTCACGAAACCGGGTCGTGGCTGCTTGGCGATGACGGTGAGGTGCATGCGCGGTCCGCTCACCAGAACGACGACGTGTCGTCGCGTAAGAGCCGTCCCATGTCCTTGACGGCCCTCGCCGTACCACGCACGGTGCCGGTGACCTTCGATCGGCCGGCGCGCTCGTGATAGGCGACCGGAACCCCCTGTATCTTCAGCCCGGCCTGTGCGGCCCGCAGCACCATCTCCAGCGGCCAGCCCGACCTGCGGTCGCGGAGCCCGAGGCCGAGCAGCACCTCGCGCCTAGCCGCGCGCATCGGCCCGAGGTCGCCAAGTGGTACCCGCGCCCGCCGACGCACCTCGGCCGCGAGAACACGATTGGCGAGACGCGCGTGGGCCGGCCAAGTGCCGCGTCGGGCGATCCTCTCGCCGATCACGAGGTCGGCGTCGCCCCGTTCCACGAAGCTCACCAGGAGGGGCAGGGCGACCGGATCGAGAGATGCATCGCAGTCCATGAAGCAGACGATGTCGGAGGTCGCTCGCTGCAGGCCTGCCCAGCACGCGGCACCGAACCCGCGGACCGGTTCGACGACGACGATCGCGCCGGCTCGTTCGGCCAGTTCCGCAGTCGTATCGGACGAGGGCATTCGCTCCAGCACCCAACCAATGGCGGCTGCTTCGTCGAGCGCAGGAAGGATCACGTCGGGCACGATGACCTCCAGCTGCTGCGACGCGGTAGGAGGCCGGCATGAAGGTCTTGGTGACCGGCGGGGCGGGCTTCATCGGGTCGCACGTCGTCGGCGAGCTCGCCGCGTCGGGTCACGAGGTTGTGGTGGTCGACGATCTCGACCCCGCCGCGCACGCCGGAGTCCCCGATGGCCTCGACGACCGGGCGGTGTACCACTGGGCCGACTTGCGCCATCCAGCGAGCTGGTCGGGCGCGCTGCAAGGCGTCGATGCGGTGTGCCACCAGGCATCCAAGGTCGGGCTCGGCGTCGATTTCGGTGACGTCGATCAGTACGTCGCGCGCAACGACCTGGGCACCGCGTGCTTGCTGCGCACGCTCCACGACGGCGGCTTCGCCGGCCCCCTCGTTCTGGGTTCGAGCATGGTGGTGTACGGCGAGGGCCGGTATCGGTGCGCCCGCCACGGGGTGGTGCGTCCAGGCCCACGCCTCACCGTCGACATGGACGCTGGTCGCTACGAGCCGCCATGCCCATCGTGCGGCCGGTCGCTGACGGCCGAACCGGTGCCCGAGGACCACTGGCTCGACCCGCGCAACGTGTACGCCACCACCAAGCTCGCCCAGGAGCACCTGTTCGCCGCGTACGAGCGCGAGCACGCCGGTTGCGTCGCCACCTTGCTGCGTTACCACAACGTGTACGGACCGAGGATGCCGAAAGACACGCCCTATGCGGGCGTGGCCAGCATCTTCCGGAGTGCATACGAACGCGGTGCGGCACCGCGAGTGCTGGAGGATGGCGGCCAACGCCGCGACTTCGTGCACGTGCGCGATGTCGCCCACGCCAACGTTCTGGCACTCACCCATCCAGGCACCGATGGCGGCCCCGATCGCGGCCGGGCGTCCGGATCGTTCAACGTGTGCAGCGGGGTGCCGCACACCGTGCTCGAGATGGCGCAGGCCCTCCGTCCTGCCGGGGCCGAGGCCCCACAGGTGATCGGTGGCTACCGGCTCGGCGACGTGCGCCACGTGTTCGCGAGCCCCGAGCGAGCCGCGGCGGCGCTGGGCTTTCGGGCGGCGATCGGCTTCGACGACGGGATGCGCGAGTTCATGACCGCGCCGCTGCGTCGCGCCGTCGCGCCGCGACCCGAGGTGTGAGATCACCACTTCGACACCAACGCTGCCTGGAGCACGATCGCGGCCACAGCCTGAGAACCGACCGCGGCCAGCGCCAGCCTGCCGCCGGCGCGGGAGACCAGCACGCTGCCGGCTACCACCAGCCAGGGGAAGAACAACAGCCAGATGCGCTCGACCTCGGCGCGCGAGTACTGCGAAGCGTGTGCTGCCAAGAGTGCGAGCGCCCCACCGGCAACGAGCGTGACAATGGGCGCAGGCGCGCTTCGCTGCTTCCACATCCGTAGCAGGCCGGCGAAGGTCGCTGGGCCGATCGCGATGAGCGACGCGGCGAGGTTCGCCACCGCGAAGTAGGCGAAGGGTCGGAACTGAGCGGTGCCCGACCAGTACTGGTGACGTGTCGCGTTGGCGCCGTCGAACCACCAGAAGCCGCCGACCGCGAACAGCGCGGTGACGGCCGCTCCGGCCAGGACGGCGCCGGCGAGCGTCGGCACGGCGCCCGGTCTTCGTCGCCGGATCGCGACGATCGCCGGGACGGCCGGCACCAGCACGAA
>VFMC01000444.1 GCA_006515795.1 Acidimicrobiaceae bacterium
CCGTCGTCGTCGCGCTCGACCAGCACACGTCGGCCGCCCGAGTGCACGAGGTCGCCCGTGCCGAGGCCGCCGAAGCCGCGGCCGGGCGGCGTGCCGATGAAGAGGGTGTTGTCGTTCGGGTCGCTCAGGCGGTTGACGCCGCCTTCCACCGTGACGTCGACGATGCGCCCGTCCTCCGTCACGAGCTGCAGCGAGTGCGGATCGAAGATCTCCTCCGTGAAAGCATCGTAGAGGTGACCCTCGAACGTCGGCGCCGTCGGCGAGGGCGGGAGCGCCGTCGACCGCACGCGCGTGTTGCCGATGACGCGCAGCTCGGCGCCTTCGGTGGTGCCGTCGACCTGCTCGAAGAACACGTCGCCCGTGCACGTGCCGCCGACGGGGTCCGTGTTCACGACGATCGGCTTGAAGAGGTACCACTCGTCCTCCGAGAGCCGCACCTCCGTGTAGTGCGGGAGCTGCTCGGTCGTCTGCTGGCACGGAAACTCGGGCGGGTCCGGCGGCGCGTGGCGCGTCCAGATGATGTTCCGGTAGCCGACGGGCCGGTTGTGCTGCACGGAGCCGGCCTTGATCTCCATCCGCCAACCGTACCCGAAGTCGCCCTGCTCGGTCGCGCGCGTGCTGTCGTAGCTGCGGATCACGGCGATCGGGACGCCGAGCAGCGGCAGGGCCATGTCGACGACCGAGAAGCGCACGACGCCGATCTTCGCCTGGCCGTCGATGCGGACGGGCACGACGACCTCGGCGGTGTGGCCGGCGACGTCCTCGGCGCGGAGGCGCAGGTCGTAGAAGCCGTTGCTGTGCTGCGTGGTGTCGAGCACGCCGAGGAGCGCGGCGGTGACGGACGACTCGCCGCGCGAGAACTGCACGAAGTCGTCCGACGTCTGCGAGCGGCGCACCGCGAGCGTGTACTCGGCGAGGTTGTCGTCGCTGGCCGTGCCAATCACGTCCTCGATGTACGTGAGCGTCGCGCTGTCGGCGGGCGTCGTGATCTCCACGACGGGCGTCGTCGTGTCCGAGCCGTCGTCGACGGAGATCGCGAGCCGTGCGACGGCGGTGTTGCCGGTGCCGTCGACGGCGGTCGCGACCGCGCGGTGCACGCCCGGGACGAGCGTCGAGTAGAGCGCCGGCCCGGACGCGTCGAGCGGAACGGGCACGGCGTCGATCGTCAGCGACGTGGTCACGCGGTACGGATCATCGACCGTGACGGTCAGCGTCGTCGAGCCGCCCGGCGCGAAGCGCACCGGGTCCGCGGTGAGCGTGATGCGCGGGGCGTGGTCGTCCGGATCGACCGCGATCGCGTACGCCTGCTCGTCGTACGCGCCGGCGAGGTCGGTGACGCGCACGGTGACCGGGAACGTCCCCGCGACGTCCGGGATCCACTGGATCACGCCGCTCACGGGCTGGATCACCATCCCGCTCGGTGCGGTCGTGAGCGAGAAGCGGAGCACGTCGAGGCGCTCGGGATCCGTCGCGCTCACGTCGTAGGCGTACCCCTGATCGACGGTGCCCTCCGTGACGGGCACCGACGTGATGTGTGGCGCGTCGTTGCCGGTGAGCACGGTGAGCGTGTAGCTCTGCTCGTCGAAGAGCGTCGTCTCGTCGGTGACGCGGATCCGCACCGTCTGCGGGCCGACTGCGGCGGCGCCGGCCGTGAACGTCACGACGCCGGTGCCGGGGGCGACCTCCATGCCGATCGGGCCCTCGACGAGCGTGTATGTAAGGACGGCGCCAGCGTTGCCGTCGACGGCGTC
>VFMC01000052.1:0-3499 GCA_006515795.1 Acidimicrobiaceae bacterium
CGCGCCACGCGGTGGTGCAGTCGACAGTTGGTCGCTGGCCCTCGCCAACCGGTTGGTCGGCAACGCGGAGGATGCGGTTGCGTTCGAGTCGTCCGGCGGGCTCGACATCGAGGTGGTGGGATCGGCCGCAATGGTCGCGGTCACCGGAGCTCAGGCCGACATGGTGGTGCGCGACGGCCCGCCACTCGGGTGGGGGAACCCGCAGGCGCTCCCGCAAGGCGCTCGGTTGCGCATCGGTCGACTCCGTACGGGCGCGCGTGTGTATCTCGCCGTGCGCGGCGGGCTCGCCCCTGGCATCGATGGCCAGTCCGATGGCCGGTCCGATGGCCAGTCCGGGGTGCGATCCGGCGTGCGATCCGGCGCCGAGCTGGTCGTCGGCGACGACCCCGGCACCGAGGTCGCGGGCATCGCCGCGAGCCCCCTCCCCGAACCCGACCGGGTGACCATCTGGCCGGGCCCACGGCGCAACTGGTTCGGTCGCGACGCGTGGCGGCTGCTGTGCTCGGCAGAGTTCGTCGTGTCGCCGGCGAGCGACCGTGTCGGCGTTCGTCTGAGCGGCCCGCTGCTGCAACGGGTGGTGCACCACGAGCTCCCGTCGGAAGGTGTGGTCGAAGGCGCGGTTCAGGTGCCCTCGGATGGGCACCCGATCGTGATGCTGGCCGACCATCCGACCACCGGCGGTTACCCCGTGATCGCCGTCGTCGATCCGCGCCACGTGCGCCACATCGCCCAGCTGGCACCCGGAGACGTCGTGCGTTTCAGCGCGACGCGACAGCCAACCGGCGGCGATTCAGCGTTGCCGCGATGATGCCCGCCAGTGCTGCGCCGGAGGTGCCGAGACAGATGTCGCCAACGGTGTCGCGATAGATGCCGAGCTGCTCGACCGTTTGCACGAACGAGGTGTACTCGGCGACCTCCCAGGCGATGGCCGCCACCGCGCCGGCTCCGGTCACCATCCACACGATCTCCCAACCCGGCCGGTCCCGTCGCAGGGTGATGCCGAGCGCGAGACCCAGTAGCAACCAGTTCGTGAAGTGCGCTGCGTCGTCGAACCAAGCGAGGCGGTCGAACAGGTCGAGGGCGTTTCCCCCCAGATCGACCACGAACGACATGGTCACCAGCGCATCGGCCGTGTGGGGGTAGGCGAGGGTCGGGCGACGCCGTCTGGCGAGCCACCAGATCAACCCCGGCACGGCGCACAGCAGCGGGTATGCGACGGCTCTAGCGGCCATCGCCTTGTCGCTGAACCGCTCGGAATCGCCGAAGGCGAGAGCCGTCATGAGGAGGGCGACCAGCACGACCTTCACGCCGATGTTCAGTCGAGCCATGCCCCGCACCCTACGAGAGCTCTTGGCCGAACGAGTGGAACCCCCCGGCGCGGGGGCACAGCTAGGTTGTCGCCATGGAGCGCCGCATCTACGGACTCGAGAACGAGTACGGGGTCACGTGCACGCTCCGCGGCCAGCGGCGACTGAGCCCCGACGAGGTCGCCCGCTACCTCTTCCGTAGGGTGGTCAGCTGGGGCCGCAGCAGCAACGTCTTCCTGCAGAACGGCGCTCGCCTGGCTTCGGCCGAGCAGCGCCTCCGCGAGGAGGGCATCCGCGGCACGGTGTACCTCTTCAAGAACAACACCGATTCCGCCGGCAACAGCTACGGCTGCCACGAGAACTACCTCACCAGCCGCAGCGACGACCTGGGCCACTACGCCGAGGTGCTCATCCCGTTCCTCGTGAGCCGGCAGATCTTCACCGGGTCGGGCAAGGTGCTGCAAACGGCGCGCGGACCCTTGTTCTCGGTAGCGCAGCGGGCCGAGCACATCTGGGAGGGGGTTTCGAGTGCCACCACCCGCAGCCGTCCGATCATCAACACCCGCGACGAACCGCATGCCGACGCCGAGCGGTACCGGCGCCTGCACGTCATCGTCGGCGACTCCAACATGAGCGAGTACACCACCTTCGTGAAGGTCGGTTCGGCAGCGTGCATGCTGCGCATGCTCGAGGACCCGTCGGTGGTGTTGCGCGACATGACGCTCGAGAACCCGATCCGGGCCATCCGCGACATCAGCCACGACACCACCTGCCGACGCCGCGTGCGACTGGCCAACGGTCGCGAGGTGAGCGCGCTCGACATCCAACGCGAGTACCTCGACCGGGCGTTGCGGTACTCCGAGACCAAGGGCTTCCCGCCGCTCGAGCAGAAGGCGCTGGAGATGTGGGAGCACTGCGTGAGCACGATCGAGAACGATCCGCTCAAGCTCGACCGTGAGGTCGATTGGGTCATCAAGTACCGCCTGATCGAGGCCTTTCGGGCCCGTCACGACCTGCCCCTCGGGCATGCCAGGGTGCAACTCCTCGACCTGCAGTATCACGACATCAGCCGCGAGCGAAGCCCGTTCTACAAGCTGCAGGCCCGCGGCCTGGTCGACCGGATCTGCTCAGATGCCGACATCGAGCTGGCAGTCGACGTGCCTCCGCAGACCACCCGCGCCCGCCTTCGTGGCGAGTTCATCAAGAAGGCGAAGGAACGCAAACGCGACTACACCGTCGATTGGGTGCACCTGAAGCTAAACGATCAGGCGCAGCGCACAGTGCTGTGCAAGGATCCGTTCAAGAGCCGCGACGAGCGCGTCGAGAAGCTCATCGCGTCGCTCTGATCTGCCCTGATGCCGTCGTTTCACACCCTGACCGTCGTCGAGGAGCTCGGATCCCGACCGGGCCTGCAGCGTTTGCTGCTCAACGATCACAGTCGGGCGTTCGCACTCACTCAGCTGGTCGGCGACATCAACGTCGGTGACGAGGTTGTCGTCAACACCACCGCGGTCGATCTCGGTCTCGGCACCGGAGGCTGGCACGTGGTGCAGTGGAACCTGGCCCGCCGCGAACTGCTGCGGCCCGGCGCGGGGCACATCATGAAGTTGCGCTACACCGGGTCGCAGCTCGATACGGGCGCGGCCGAGGAGGTGGACGGCCTGATCTCCGCAGGCATCCCCGACCTCGGTGGCACACCCGTGCTCGTGGGCAGCCTGCACAGCCAGGTCGGTGTCGCCGCGGCCGTGTTGCACCACCTCGATCCGTCAGTGAGGGTGTCGTACGTGATGACCGACGGCGCCGCGTTGCCGCTGGTGATGAGCAGGTGCAGCGAGCCGGCATCGTGATCTGCGCGATGGGTCCCGGCGTGGTCGGTACCGGCACGGCCCTCGGAACGACTGCTGTCGAGGTCGCGGCGATCCTCACGGTCGCGCATCAGCTCCGAGCACGACCGGTGATGATGGTCCGTGCCAGCAGCGCCGATCCGCGCCAGCGCCATCTCGGCATCAGCCATCACAGCCGCACCGCGCTGGCGCTCACCCCGGTTGCGGTTGATGTCGCCTGCGTTCCCGAGCTCATCGACCAGTTCGGTGCGATCGGGCCGCATCGTGTGATCGGTGTCGATCCGCCCGACGTGGTCGTGCTGCTCGAACGCGCCGGACTCGAGGTGACCACGATGGGACGCGGGCCTC
>VFMC01000052.1:3530-14643 GCA_006515795.1 Acidimicrobiaceae bacterium
GCACAGTCGCATCGGCAGCGACGCATGCCATGAATGTGCGGGATGCGGAAGGTACCGTGTGCGCCAAATGATCGAGTGCGCCAAATGATCGAAGAGTTCGACGAGACCATCCCGGAGGGGATGGCGTCCCCGCCAGCGACCAAGAAGAAGATCAACCCACTCCTCGAATGGGTCATCGTCGTGCTTGTCGCCATCACATCGGCGCTGCTGGTGCGCGCCTACGTGGTGCAGCAGTTCGCAGTCGAGGGGGAGTCGATGGTGAACACCCTGCAGAACGGCGACCGGGTCCTCGTCAACCGGCTCAGCTACCGGCTGCACGATCCTCGCCGTGGCGATGTAGTGGTACTGAAGCGCTTCGACAGCACGAGCACCGAGCGCGACTTGATCAAGCGGGTCATCGGGCTTCCGGGCGAAACCGTGCGGATCACCAGCTGCACGGTGTTCATCGACGACAAGCCGATCACCGAACCGTACCTCGACCCCGCGGTGCAGGCCCGCGACGGGTGTGGCGGCGACGGGGCGCCGGTGGTGGTCCCCGCCGACTCGGTGTACGTGCTCGGCGATCATCGCGGCAAGTCCAGCGACAGCCGAGTGTTCGGCCCTGTCGCCGACGATCTCTTGATCGGGCGGGCCTTCGTCATCATCTGGCCGGCCGGCGATTGGGCCTGGCTCTGACCCGTGTCGCTCGGCGCATCGCGCCGCCGGCCCGTCAGCCGGGTGAACCGACTTCGGCTCTGTAGGCGTCCATCATCCGGTCGACGAAGTCGCTGAACACCCCATCGAGCCCCATCCGCAGCGCGGGACGCAACACTTCCTCGAACTGCATGTCCCACCCGAAGGCAACCCGCTCGAAGCGGTGGAAGAGGGCGACGAGGCCGCCATTCCAGTCGCTGTGATGGAGGTTGACCGCGTCGATCCCCTCGCTGGCAAGAGTTGCCGCGCGTCGCTCCGGGCCCTCCTTGATGCGACTGAGCCGGGTCGAGTCGACGAGTCGCGCACCTTGGCCGCGGAGAGGGAGCAAGGACTGCCAGATCGGCGAGCACAGCCACAGCCGATCTAGCAGGTCGGGGGCGAGCGTGGCCGTCACGTCGATCGCCGCCTGGCCGGATTCAGGCGCCTTGAGGTCGAGGGACAGGGCGAAGCAGTCGCCGCAATGCTCGTAGAGCTCGGCCAGGGTCGGGATGTGGTCGGGGAGCTGCGCTCGGTTCATCTCGGCGATCGGTCGCTTGCGCAATCGAGCCGACACCACGCCATCGTGATCGAGCACGAGCTCACCGTCGGCGGTGACCCAGGCGTCGCTCTCCAAACCGGTCGCCCCGAGCTTCAACGCCAACGCGAACGCGTCGAGGGTGTTCTCCCGCGCATGGCCACGCGCCCCGCGATGCGCGAACGCGATCGGAGTGGCGAGGAGCGACGGGAGTCGTTGCTGCACGCCGCGATCCTGGCATCGATCCTGGCATCGATCCTGGCACCCCGCAGAACTGCGCGGGGAGCCTTCTAGACTCTCGGCGTGTTCAACTTCAGCGGCAGCGAGATCGTCTTCCTGCTCCTGCTGGCGTTGATCATCCTCGGTCCGGAGCGGCTTCCCGACGCGGTCCGCAAGTTCGGCAAGACCTATGCCGAGTTCAAGAAGGTCACCAGCGGGTTCCAGAGCGAGCTCAAGAGTGCACTCGACGAGCCAATGCGCGAGATGCGCGAGACCGCCGATGCACTCAAGAAGGCGGCAAACTTCGACCTGAACGCCGAGCCGGAAGCCGAGCCCGAACCCGAGCCCGAACCGGAGCCCGCGCCCGAGCCCGAGCCGGCAGTGCTCACCGGCCTCGACGCGGTCGTGGTTCGCGATGCGCCGGTGCAGCAGTTCCCACCACGTGAGCCAGGCATCGACTTCACCTCGGCCAACCCTCCGGCCAACCCTCCGGCGGACGAGCCGGCATGAAGCTGCCGTTCCGGCGTCCGGAAAAACCTGTGCTCAAGGGCCCAGAAGATCGGATGACGCTCACCGAACACCTCGCCGAGCTGCGCACGCGCATCATCCGCAGCCTGCTCGCCGTGGTCATCGGCATCATCGTCGTGCTCGCCGCCTACAACCCGGTGCTCGAGTTCCTGCTCCAACCGTACCGCGACCTGTGCGCCGCGACCCCGAAGTTCTGCGAGCTCAGCCAGGGCAACGTCATCTCGATCGCGCCGCTGGAGGGCTTCACGACGCGGCTGTCGATCTCCACCTACGGCGGCATCCTGCTGGCGCTGCCCGTGCTGATGTGGCAGATCTGGCGGTTCATCGTGCCCGCACTGCACGCCAAGGAGAAGAAGTACGCGATTCCGCTCGTGGTGTCCTCGGTGCTGCTGTTCCTGCTCGGGGCGTTCGTCGCCTACTGGACCCTCGAGAAGGCCTTGGAGTTCTTGATCTCATGGGCAGGCGCCGACGTGCAGTCGAGCTTCAGGGTGAGCGAGTACGTTCGACTGGTGCTGCTGATGGTCGCAGCCTTCGGCATCGCCTTCGAGTTCCCGGTGCTGCTGGTGTTCCTCCAGCTCGTCGGCGTGCTCACGCCGCAGACGCTGCTGAAGGGGTGGCGCTATGCGATCCTCACCGTGTTCGTGATCGCCGCCGTGATAACCCCGAGTGGTGATCCGTACAGCATGATGGCCCTGGCGCTGCCGATGACGCTGTTCTACCTGATCTCGATCGTGATCGGGTTGCTTTTCCAGCGACGGAAGCGCGCCAACGAGGCTTCGGCCTGACACGATTGATCTTGTGCGAGCCACGCGCTCACAGCTGACGAGCCACTACGCCTTCCCGCTCGACGGGTTCCAGCTCCGGGCGTTCGACGCGCTCGACGACGGGCAGTCCGTGCTCGTTGCCGCGCCCACTGGAAGCGGCAAGACCGTGGTGGCCGAATACGCCATCGAAGCTGCCCGGCTCGCCGGCAGGCGCGCCTTCTACACGGCGCCGATCAAGGCACTGTCGAATCAGAAGTATCACGACCTGGCGACACGCTACGGCGCCGAACAGGTTGGTCTCCTCACGGGTGACAACGCGATCAACGGTGATGCGCCGGTGGTGGTGATGACCACCGAGGTGCTGCGCAACATGATCTACGCCCAGAGCCCGGCGCTCGACCTGCTCGACGTGGTGGTGCTCGACGAGGTGCACTTCCTGCAAGACACCTACCGCGGTCCGGTGTGGGAGGAGGTGATCATCCACCTCCCACAATCGGTCACCCTGGTTTGCCTGTCGGCAACCGTCAGCAACGCGCAGGAGCTCACCGATTGGATCTCCACGGTTCGCGGCCCGATGACGGCGGTGGTCGAGGATCGCCGGCCGGTTCGACTGGAGAACCTCTACTACGTGGGTGACAAGACCCACGATCGGCTCCACCTGCTGCCCGTGCTGGTGAACGGGCGGGCCAACAACGACGCGATCCGGCTCGATGGCGAGGCGGCCCGTGGTGGTCGCGGTGGCGGGCGTCAACGCAAGCAGACCCAAGGTCGTCGGCGGCTGTACACCCCGTCGCGGCTCGACGTCGTGGACGTGCTCGACCGGCAGCAGATGTTGCCGGCCATCTACTTCATCTTCAGTCGCAACCAGTGCGACGAGGCGGCGCGGTCGGTGCTCGCCGCCGGGGTGCGGCTCACCACGGGTGATGATCGCGACCGGATCAGGGAGATCATCGACGCTCGCCTGGTCGGAATTGAAACCGCCGATCTCGCCGTGCTCGGCTACGGCCAGTTCCTCGCCCAGCTCGAAGCCGGGGTCGCCGCCCATCACGCCGGCATGGTCCCGCCGTTCAAGGAGGTGGTCGAGGCGTGCTTCGTCGAAGGCCTCGTCAAGGTGGTGTTCGCCACCGAGACGCTGGCCGTCGGCATCAACATGCCGGCCAAGTGCGTGGTCATCGAGAAGCTCACCAAGTTCACCGGCGACCACCACTCGTTCCTCACGCCGGGGGAGTACACCCAGCTCACCGGTCGCGCCGGTCGCCGCGGCATCGACGAGCTCGGCAACGCGATCGTGCTGTGGAGCCCGTTCGTGCCGTTCGATCAAGTGGCGGCGCTGGCCTCGAGCCGGTCGTTCCACCTCAACTCGGCCTTCCGGCCCACCTACAACATGGCTGCCAACCTGGTGCGCTCGTACACCAGTGAACGGGCGCACCACCTGCTGAACCTGTCGTTCGCGCAGTATCAGGCCGACCGCGACGTGGTGAAGATCGAGGCGCGGCTCGAGCGACGTCAGGATCATCTCAGCGAGCTCGTCGCCGAAGCGGTGAGCCCGTTCGGCGACGTCGAGGAGTACCGGAAGCTGGTGAAGAGCCGCGATGGCACCGTGGCGGCGCGGAGCGCATCGATCGGTCGCGACAACCTGATCGACCTCGCCCTGATGAAGCTCCGGCCCGGCGACATCGTGTACGCGGAGAAGGGCCGCTACGCGGGGCGGGTGGCGGTGCTCACCTCGGCGCATCGCAAGGGGGGCGTGCGGATCAGCGGCATCACCACCAGGCGCGACCCGGTGCAACTGTCGGAGGTCGACTTCGACGATCCACCGCGTGCCATCGGCAGGATCGAGCTGCCGGCCCAGTTCGCCCCAGATCGCCACGACTACCAGCGCGAGGTTGCTCATCGTCTCGAACGGGCCGACGTGTTGCCGCACAGCCGCAGGTCGGGCCGGCACGAGCGCGAGCTCGCCACCCTCGACCACCCGGTGACATCCGACCCCGATCTGGCCGACCGGCTGAAGGCGGCAACGCAGGCCGAGCGGATCGGTCGCGAGATCGACGAGCTGCGACAACGAATGCTCGGTCGCAGCCAATCGATATCACGCGACTTCGACCGAGTGCTGCGGATCCTCGAGAACTGGGGCTACACCGACGGATGGGCACTCACCGACGCAGGTGCCATCCTCGCCAGGACCTTCCACGAGTGCGATCTGCTGATCGTCGAATGCCTCCGGCAGGGACTGCTCGACGACCTCGAGCCGGCGGTGCTGGCCGGACTCGTGTCGGTCTTCGTGTACGAGCACCGCAGCTCTGATGCGCCACCCAAACCATGGTTCCCGTCACCGCTGGCGAAGAAGCGGTGGCAACGAATCGCGGCGATCAGTGCCGAGCTCCAAGACGTCGAGGAGCAGGCTGGGCTGGGGTTGCACCGCGCGCCCGATCCGACCTTCATCGCGATCGCCTTCGCATGGGCCGCCGGGGAGGGGTTCGCCGAGGTCGTCGAGGCAGAGGAGCTGTCGGGCGGCGACTTCGTGCGCACCACCAAGCAGTTGATCGATGTGCTCCGCCAGCTCGCCATCGTCGCACCGGAACGGGCCACGCGCCGGTGCGCCGAACGCGCTGCCGAGCAGCTCTTCCGTGGCGTGGTGTCGGCGTCGAGCACGGTCGAGATCGAGCAGGACAGCGGTGCCGATCAGCAAGGGTGAGCCATGGGGTGATGTCGGGCCGCTTCCCCCCGATGCCCAGCTCGTGCGGTCGAACCGCGAGCTGTGGGAGCTGATCGGCCGGCTCCGGGCCGAACAACGTTCGCTGCCGCCGGTAGCGCTCCTCGGTGGTGACCTGATGCGATCCGTCGGTGGCAGCGGCGACGCGAGCCGCCTTGCCGGTGATGTCGCCCGCATGCCGATCGACATCGCTCGCGTGGAGGCCGATGGGCAGCGCGCCTGGTTCGCCGCTCACCTCGTCGCCCGCCGATCGTGGTGGGCCGGGTCGCTCGTCGCGGTCATGAACGCCGAGCACCACGGCCGGTGGGACGTGGCGCCGCGGGCTCACCCCAACGACGGTCGACTCGACGTCGTCTCCGTCTCGGAGGCGATGTCGGTGCGTGACCGCGGCCGTGCCCGATCGAGGCTTCGACGCGGTGCGCACGTGCCGCATCCATCGATCGAGATCCGTCAGCGCGAGGAGTACGAAACCACCTTCCAGCGACCGACACGGATCTGGCTCGATGGGGTCTCGTGGATCACGGCGCGGTCGATGTGCGTGATCGTGGAGCCCGACGCACTCGTCGTGTGCGTCTGAGCAGACTTCGAGCATTGACGAATGCTGGGTGTCGGAGTACCGTATCTGCTTCAAACTGGTTTGTCGTTGATTCACTCACTCAAGATTATGATGTCCCAACCGTGCTGACCCATAGTCAGCTGACACCGAATCCTTGTGGCGGCGAGGGAGGGGACGACGATATCCAATGGTTTGCTACTCCTCAATCGATTTTCTCCACCCCCACAACTCGTGGCGACTGGATTTGTCAGACGAGTTCGGGTACGTCGTCGGACAACTGTCAGCGCGGCAGAATGCGATTCAGTGAGTACTATCTTCCGAGCGGAGATGCTTCGAATATGGTCTGCCACGAGATCGGTCATGCTGTCGGTTTCCAGCATGGAGACACCGGGTTGTCGTGCATGGACGGGGGAAACACAGGAACCACTGACACGTATATGAGGGACAGAATCAATGGGCACTACTAGAAGCTCTCGCCGCCATCGTTGCTGTGCCCTTGCTTTTCGCTTGCGCCACAGAAGAACCTCGCGCGGTCGAAACGCCAGCCAAGAGCGGGGCCAGTGAATCCGGTCTTCCGCGCAGGGAAGGGTCTGCGTACTACGACACACCGACAGTCGCGCAGGCTCTACGATTGGGTGATGCAGCAGTCTGCGGAAGCCTCGTTGAGGTTCTTCCGAAGCACCGAATCGTATCGACCGAGGAGACGCCGAAAGTGGCCGAAGAGCGCGTTGGCCTTTCGTTCAAGATAGTCGAGGCATTGGCAGGCAAGTACATCCCTGGCAACGTCGTAACGATTGAAAGTGTTGGGTACGAAATCGATGCTGTGACCGGCGAACGCGTTGCGGAGATCGCGCTTGACGGTCAGGGCCCGTCGGATTGGGAAGTCGGCAACGACTACTGCTTTCTGATTGCGGACACTGAAGTCGGTCTGCAGTTTCGCTCGCCGGAACTTGTGGGACGGGTTGCGACCGGGGGACTACTGATTCCGATCGTCTCTCCGAATCACGCGCCCGATGGGGCGGAGCTGGCGACACTAGACGGCTTGCGAAGGCTCGTGGAGGGCACGAACGGTTAACTAGACGCGGTTGCCTGCTCGACGGACGGCTGCAACACAAACGGGTCGGTTGAGGCAACGCCATCATCACCGACGTGGTGTGTCCACCCCGTGCCATTCCAATAACGGTGGTCGTGGCGTCGCTCCGGATCCGGATACCAGCAACTCGCCGAGGATCGCTCACCCTGTAAAGCCCTCCGAGCAAAAGGGCAACTCGCCGAGCCAGGCACCGCAGGCAAAATTGCCCGTACCGCGGAATCCTGGTCCAGCGGACGGATCGAGCACTCCGGCCAGCGGGAACGAGTAGCAAGCCAGATCCAGGTTGCCGTCTGGCAACTGAAGTTCGCCTGGATGGAGCAATCGTCGTGCCACGGAGAGTCGCGTCATCGGCACGCCGGTTGGTCGGCATCAGCAGGCTCAGTCTATGACGTGAGAATCCCCGTCACCCGCTACCAGCGTGTTCGTCGCTGGCCGAAGAACGCGCGCGCTCGCAGAGCGACGCCGAAAAGCCCGGCACCCACCCGGTGCCGGGCTGATGGGCTGACGAAGTTGGGTGTGCCGTCCGTGGGCCGAGGCGGATCAGAGAATATGACGTACGTGCTCGAAGCAGCAATCCCGGGTGCCTGTACGGCCCCGCACCAGTCTGACACTCGGGATACGAGCGCCAATGAGGTTCTTGGCTGGGCATGCGCGTCTGATCTGACCGAGCTGCCTGACCGGGCCGCGCGGCCGGTTCGCCGGGCTGTGCGACGATGTCGTTCGGTTTCATCGGACAGCTTCGTCGGAGGTCGGCGCTCGTGGATTTCATCTTCATGCTCACCCGCTCCGACGAAACCGTCGTCGACTGCCTCGAGACATGGGATGCGATCGACGATGTGGGCCTGCGGCACGCCGGTTTCAAAGATGTCGGGGCCGATACGGCCACGCTGATCGAGCTCAACCGAAGGATGCAGGCGGGCGGCGTCACCACCTACCTCGAAGTTGTGAGCACGTCGGCCGAGGAGTGCCTCCGAAGCGCGCGAGCGGCGATCGCGATCGGCGTCGATCGGCTCATGGGAGGCACCCAGGTCGACGAGATAATGCAGATCATCGAGGGGCGGGGAATCGAGTACCTGCCTTTCCCCGGGCTCCCGGTAGGCCATCCGACCACGCTCGGAGGTGGCCCCACGCTGGTGCAGGAGCAGTGCGAGGAGTTCGATCGGCGCGGTTGCGGTGGGGTCGACCTGCTGGCCTATCGCGCCACCGAGGCCGACCCGATCGAGCTGGTGCGTGCCGCACGCCGTGGCACCCGGGGCTACCTCGTGGTCGCCGGAGGCGTGTGCACCGTCGGTCAGATCGAGAGCCTCCGCGGCGCCGGCGCCGACGCCTTCACGATCGGGTCGGCGGTGTTCGACGGGTCGTTCTCGCCGCGCAAGGGCCACATCGCCTCGCAGCTGCGAGACGTGCTGGAGGCCACCGGCGGATGAGTGGTCTGCTGATGGGCGTCGACCTCGGAGCGAGCGGCGTGAAGGTGTCGATCATCTCGCCCGATGGCACCACGGTGGGGGAGGGATCGGCCTCGATCGTCACCCATGCGCCGCACTTCGGCTGGGCCGAGCAAGACCCAGCCGAATGGTGGGCCGCGTCATGCACCGCGATCCGGCAGGCGTTGAGCGGCGGCGACGTCGCTGAAGACGCGATCGCCGCGGTCGGCGTGTCCGGCGGAGCTCACATCGGTGTGCTCGCCGACGTCGCGGGAAACCCGTTGCGGAAAGCGATCCTGTGGAGCGACTCGCGCAGCGCCGACGAAGCCGCCGAGCTGCGCGAGAAGGCGGACGCCAGAATCCTCGAGCTCTCGCTCAACCGCGCCAATCCCACGTGGCTGCTGCCACAGCTGCTGTGGTTGACCCGTCACGATCCCGACTCGGTCGCGGCCACGCGCAAGCTGTTCCTCTCCAAGGACTGGCTGCGATTCGAGCTCACCGGAGAATGGCACACCGACTACAGCGACGCTGTCGGCGCGTTGCTCGCCGACTCCACGACCTGTGGCTGGTCGACGGAGCTGTGTGACATGGTGGGCTGGCGGACCGACACGCTTCCACCGATCGTCGGTCCAACGACCGTCGTCGGGGTCGTGACATCCGGGGCGGCGGCTCGATGTGGGCTGCGGCCCGGCACGCCGGTGGTGTGCGGCAGCAACGACACCACCGTCGAACTGTTCGGCGCAGGAGCAACCAGGCCGGGCGACGGCGCAGTGAAGCTGGCCACCGCCGGAGTGACGTACCAGGTCACCGACGGACCGCTGGTGCGCCCGCCGGTGTCGTGCTACCCGCACATCATCGAGGGGCTCTACTACACGGCCACGGATGCGCGACCGGTTCTTCGCCGCCGATGGCTTCGACGGCATGGATGCCCTCGCCGCCTCGGCGCCGGCTGGCAGTGACGGCCTGATCTTCCACCCGTACCTGCAGGGCGAGCGGGCGCCGCACTGGGATCCGCAGCTGCGCGCCGACTTCATCGGACTCACGATGCAACACGGGAGGGCCCACTTCGCCCGCTCCCTGTACGAGGGCATCGCCTACGCGATCCGCGACGCGATGACCGTTGCCGAGGAACTGGGAGTTCGCTACGACACGATCAGGCTGATCGGAGGCGGCGCGCGCAGCGGGACGTGGCGGCAGATCATGGCCGATGTGCTCGGCCGCGACGTGCTCGTTCCGGTCAACGGCGACGCTTCGTTCGGAGCCGCGCTGGTTGCCGGGGTCGGGGTCGGCCTCTTCGCCGACCCCGCCGAGGCCGTGACTCGGTGCTGCCACGTGCTGTCGGCCCACGCGCCGTCGGCCACTAACCATCGTCGGTACGACGAGCTGTTCGACGTCTACCGCGCTGCCCAGCAGCAGCTGGTGGCGGTAAACCACCAACTCCACCAGATCACCGCCGAAGGGAAGCACCAATGACCGAGATCGACAGTCTCAAGACCCGGGTCTGCGACGCCGTCGACAGCGTGGCCGACCGCCTCATCGATGCCAGCCATCAGATCCACGCCCACCCCGAGCTGAACTTCGCCGAGGTCTTCGCCCACGACCTGCTCACGAGGATCCTCGATGACCACGGGCTTCGTCCCGAACGCCACGCCTACGGCCTCGCCACCGCGTTCGAGTCGCGCGCCGGATCCGACGGGCCAGACGTGGCGGTGCTGTGCGAGTACGACGCACTTCCCGGTATCGGACACGCCTGCGGTCACAACGTGATCGCCACCGCCGGACTGGGTGCCGGGCTCGCCGCGGCAACCCTCGCCGACGAGGTCGGCGGTCGTGTGCGGATCATCGGCACCCCGGCTGAGGAAGGCGGTGGCGGCAAGATCGAGATGGCCCGCAACGGCGCCTTCCAGGGGCTCATCGCGGCGATGATGGTTCACCCGGCCGACGCCGACCTGGTGAGGATGGACTGCATCGCCGTGCAGGAGCTCTCGATCGAGTATCAAGGCCGCGCCGCCCACGCCGCGGCCGCGCCGCACGAGGGTCGCAACGCTCTCGACGCGGCGGTGCTCGGGTACCTGAACGTCGCCGCGCTGCGCCAGCACATCCTTCCCTCCGAACGGATCCACGGCGTCTTCGTCAAGGGCGGCGACAAGGCCAACATCGTTCCTGCGGAGACCGTGATGACGTGGATGGTTCGCTCGCCCACGATCGCCTCCCTGCAGCCACTCAAGGCCCGCGTGCTGTCGTGTCTGGAAGCATCGGCGGCAGCCACCGGTTGCGGGTGCACCACCAGTTGGCAGAACGTCACCTACGCCGACATGATCGACAACGGCCCGATGGTGGCGTCGTACGTCGCCAACGCGGCGCGACTCGGACGCACGGTGAGCGATCCGCGGGCCGTGGGCCGCGCCGTGGTCGGCTCGACCGACATGGGCAACCTGAGCTACCTGGTGCCCTCGATCCACCCGATGATCAAGGTGGCCGACGACGGTGTCGCCATCCACACCACCGACTTCGCCGACTGGGCCCGTAGCGAGCAGGGCGATCGTGCCGTGCTCGACGGCGCCAAGGTGATGGCGATGACCGTGGTGGACCTGTGGTGCTCCAGTGCG
>VFMC01000052.1:14648-15493 GCA_006515795.1 Acidimicrobiaceae bacterium
ACCAGGTGGCCCAGTCGTTCGCCGCTCGTCCCTCCAACGTCGACGTGCTCTGAGGCTGAGACCGGCGGCGGCGGGAATCCCGGTCTCCGGCGGAGCCACCACATAGAGTTGTCTGTCGTGACGGTCTACGTCCCCGAAGAGTTCACCAGTGCCGAGGAGGACATCCTCCGTCGCTACTTCACCAATCTCGATGGACCGGTTTTCGCGCTCGTCAACCTGCCCGAGGTCGTGAAAGGAGCGCTCTTCGCCCGCTACAGCCGTAGCTCCAAGAGCCTGCGCCGGCTGTTCCTCGACGAGTTCGTCGGCGATCTCGACATCCAGGGCGATCAGACGGTGGATGCGACGATGGGCCTCGAACGGGCCGAGGAGCTGTACGAGAAGGTGTTCTTCGAGTACGGCGACGACTCGGTCGCACAGCTGGGCGGGGTGCACCTCGCCTGCGAACAGGCGTCGAACGTGCTCACCAAGATACTCGAGTGGGGTCGGCTGATGAGCTACCTCGAACAGAGCACCCGCTACATCGCCTACGACGCGCGCCTCGGTGGGCGGTACCGCTACTTCCGCGACCCGGCCCTGCTCTCCAGCCGTTTCGGCACCCGCTACGTCGGCGACATGGACCGGATGTTCGACTCCTACAGCTTGTTGCTGGCGAAGGTCACCGACCACGTGCGAGCCACGGTTCCCCGCGACGTCGCCGACTCCGATTTCGTGTACCGGCAGGCCACCCGTGCCAAGGCCCTCGATGCGGTGCGCGGCGTGCTGCCGGCCGCGTCGATGTCGAACGTAGGCATCTACGGCACGGGCCAGGCGTTCGAGATGCTGCTGCTGCGCATGCGCGCCCATCC
>VFMC01000053.1 GCA_006515795.1 Acidimicrobiaceae bacterium
GAAGCGCAAGATCTCGGTGGGCGACAAGCTCGCCGGTCGTCACGGCAACAAGGGCGTCATCTCCAAGATCCTCCCGATCGAGGACATGCCCTACACGTCCGACGGCACCCCGGTCGACATCATCCTCAACCCGCTCGGTGTGCCGAGCCGGATGAACGTCGGTCAGGTCCTCGAGGCGCATCTCGGTTACGCGGCCCGCTGGGGCTGGACCGACGCCAAGAACAACAAGAAGGTCGGCGACGAGCCGATCCGCGGCACCGAGACCAAGACCCGGCCGAACACCAAGCCGTCCACCTTCGTGGCCTCGCCGGTGTTCGACGGCGCCCACTGGGACGAGGACGAGACGGCCGGCAAGCACCCGACCATCCAGATCGACGGGGTGCGGTTGATCGGCACCGACGGCAAGACGGTGCTGTACAACGGCCGCACCGGCGATCCCTACGACAACCCGATCACCATCGGCTACATGTACATCTTGAAGCTGGCCCACCTGGTCGACGACAAGATCCACGCCCGCTCCACCGGCCCGTACAGCATGATCACCCAGCAGCCGCTGGGCGGTAAGGCGCAGTTCGGCGGCCAGCGCTTCGGCGAGATGGAGGTGTGGGCACTCGAGGCCTACGGTGCGGCGTACTGCCTGCAGGAGCTGCTCACCATCAAGAGCGACGACGTGCTCGGTCGCGTGAAGGTCTACGAGTCGATCGTGAAGGGCGAGAACGTGCCCGAGCCGGGCATCCCCGAGAGCTTCAAGGTGCTGATGAAGGAGATGCAGGCGCTCTGCCTCAACGTCGAGGTGCTCCAGGCCGATGGCACCGAGATCGAGATGCGCGAGATCGACGAGGACGTCTTCCGCGCTGCCGAGGAGCTCGGCATCGACATCAGCCGCCCAGAGCGCGGCACCGACGACGACGACCGCGAGCGTGCTGCACGCCGCGAGCGGGCGTACTGAGTACTTACGTACTGACTTACTGACGAGACGACGAGAGACGACGAGAGACGAGGCGCTGCGATGCTCGATGTGAACATGTTCGACCAGTTGAAGATCGGGTTGGCCACGGCCGACCACATCCGGCTGTGGTCCCACGGCGAAGTGAAGAAGCCCGAAACGATCAACTACCGCACCCTGCGTCCCGAGAAGGACGGCCTGTTCTGCGAGAAGATCTTCGGACCAACCCGCGACTGGGAGTGCTACTGCGGCAAGTACAAGCGGGTGCGCTTCAAGGGCATCATCTGCGAGCGGTGTGGCGTCGAGGTCACCCGGTCGAAGGTGCGCCGCGAACGCATGGGCCACATCGAGCTGAGCGCGCCGGTCGTGCACATCTGGTACCTCCGCGGTACCCGTTCGTGGCTCGCCTACCTCCTTGCCGGCATCGAGCCGAAGGAAGAGCTGAAGGCCAAGCAGCTCGAGAAGGTCATCTACTTCGCCGCCAACCTCGTCACCTACGTGAACGAAGATGCGCGTCACGAGAACCTGTCCTCGCTCGAGGCCGAGTACCTCGAAGAGCGTGACGCGGTCCAGAAAGAGCTCGAGCTGGCAATCGACCGGCGTTACAAGGAGCTCGAGGACGAGGCCACCAAGACCGAGGCCGAGGGAGCCGACGCCCGCAAGCTGAAGAACAGCGCCGAGAAGGAAGTGCAGGCGATCCGAGATCGCTACGAGATGGAGCTCGATCTCATCCAACGAACCTGGGACGAGTTCCGCAAGCTCCACGGCCGGCTGATCATCGACGACGAACTGCTGTGGCGCGAGCTCCGCGACCGGTACGGCGACTACTTCGAAGGTGGCACCGGCGCCGACTCGATCAAGCAACTGATCGACCGCATCGACTTCGACGTCGAGGAGCAGAAGCTCCGCGACGCGATCGACACCACCAGCAGCGGCCGCAAGCCGCTCAGCGCGCAGCGCAAGCAGAAGGCGATCAAGCGCCTGAAGATCGTCGCCTCGTTCAACAAGCGCGACGAGAACGGCCGTCGGGTCAACGACCCGAAGGCGATGATCCTCGATGTGGTTCCGGTGATCCCGCCCGAGCTGCGCCCGATGGTGCAGCTCGACGGTGGCCGGTTCGCCACCAGCGATCTCAACGACCTGTACCGCCGCGTCATCAACCGCAACAACCGCCTGAAGCGACTGCTCGATCTGGGTGCCCCCGAGATCATCGTCAACAACGAGAAGCGAATGCTGCAAGAAGCGGTCGACGCGCTGTTCGACAACGGCCGTCGTGGCCGCCCGGTCACCGGGCCTGGCAACCGTCCGTTGAAGTCGCTGTCCGACATGTTGAAGGGCAAGCAGGGACGGTTCCGCCAGAACCTGCTCGGCAAGCGCGTCGACTACTCGGGCCGTTCGGTCATCGTGGCCGGCCCCACGTTGCGCCTGCACCAGTGCGGTCTACCCAAGCTGATGGCGCTCGAGCTGTTCAAGCCGTTCGTGATGAAGCGCTTGGTCGACCAGGAGCTGGCGCAGAACATCAAGAGTGCCAAGCGCATGGTCGAGCGCCGTCGCCCGCAGGTGTGGGACGTGCTCGAAGACGTGATCAAGGAGCACCCGGTGCTCCTCAACCGTGCGCCAACCTTGCACCGCCTCGGCATCCAGGCCTTCGAGCCGGTGCTGGTCGAGGGCAAGGCGCTGCAGATCCACCCGCTCGTTTGCACGGCGTTCAACGCCGACTTCGACGGCGATCAGATGGCGATCCACGTGCCACTGTCGGCCGAGGCCCAGGCCGAGGCGCGCGTGCTCATGCTCAGCGCGAACAACATCTTGTCGCCGGCATCGGGTCGCCCGATCGTGACCCCCAGCCAAGACCTCATCATCGGTGGCTACTACCTCACCGAGACCACCGACGGTGCATCCGGCGAAGGCCGCACCTTCCGTCACCTGTGGGAGGCGCTGCGCGCCGTCGACGAAGGCTCGCTCAACCTGCACGCCAAGATCACCATGCGTCGCCCCGGCGACACCTTCGAGACCACCGCCGGCCGGTTGCTCTTCGAGGAGGCCCTGCCCGCCGACTACCCCGGCCGGTTCGGCCACATCAACGAGCTGATCAAGAAGAAGGAGATGGGTGTCATCGTCGAACGGCTCTCCGACAACTACCGGAAGTCCGAAGTCGCCACCGCCCTCGACCTGTTGAAGAACGTCTGCTACCGATACGCGTCGCAGAGCGGTCTGACGGTGTCGATCGACGACGTCAAGACCCCGAAGGCCAAGCGCGAGATCCTCGATCGACACGAGGCTCAGGCCGACAAGGTGGAGACTCAGTTCAAGCGCGGCATCATCACCGACGGCGAACGCCGGCAGCAGGAGGTGCGCATCTGGACCGACGCCACCGCCGAGGTGCAAAAGGCGATGGAGGCCGAGTTCAAGGCACAGCGGTTCAACCCGATCGACATGATGGTCGGTTCGGGTGCACGCGGCAACATGACCCAGATGCGTCAGATCGCCGGCATGCGCGGTCTCGTGGCCAACCCACGTGGCGACATGATTCCCCGCCCGATCAAGAAGAACTTCCGCGAGGGACTCGAGACGCTCGAGTACTTCATCGCCACGCCTGGCGCCCGCAAGGGCCTGGTCGACACGGCGCTGCGTACCGCCGACTCCGGCTACCTCACCCGTCGTCTGGTCGACGTCGCCCAGGAACTGATCGTCCGCGAGATGGACTGCGGGTCCAACCTCGGTCTCTGGGTCGAGAACGTCGGCCCCGACACCGCCAACAAGCGTGCCTACCTCGAGACCAAGCTGTTCGGTCGAGCCCTGCTGCAAGACACCAAGCTGTCCGATGGAACGGTGCTGCCGCGCAACATGCTGGTCGGCGATCCCGAGATGGCCGCGCTGCGCGACGATCCGGCGATCACCCGGTTGCGGGTGCGTTCGGTGCTCACCTGCGACGCGGAGTTGGGCGTCTGTGCGCTGTGCTACGGGCGCTCGCTGGCGACCGGCAAGTCGATCGAGCTCGGCGAGGCGGTCGGCGTGATCGCCGCCCAGTCGATCGGCGAACCCGGCACCCAGCTCACGATGCGTACCTTCCACACCGGTGGGGCGACCGGCCTCGGCATGGGCAAGGACATCGCCGGTGGTCTGCCGCGCGTGGTCGAGCTGTTCGAGAGCCGCACGCCGAAGGGATCTGCCCGGCTGGCGCGAGCCAGCGGCGTGGTTCGGATCCTCGAAGACGAAGGCAAGGGCATCCCGATCAACGTCGTCGACGACCAGGGTGAGGAGCACGGCATCGTGCTGCCCACAGGAAGCCGTCCGATCGTGACCGACGGCCAGGACGTTCGCGCCGGCGACCCGATCACCGGAGGCCCCTTCGACCCGAAGGAGCTGATGGAGATCAAGGGCATCCGCGAAACCCAGCTGTATCTCGTTGAAGAGGTGCAGAAGGTGTATCGCGATCAGGGCGTGTCGATCTCCGACAAGCACATCGAGCTGATCGTGCGCCAGATGACCCGCCGCATCGGCGTGCAAGAGCCCGGCGACACCGGCTTCCTGCCGGGCGAGCGGGCCGACGCCAAGGTGTTCCGCGACACCAACAGGCGCATGGTGGAAGAGGGTCGCAAGCCGGCCGAGGGGCGCCCCGAGATCATGGGGATCACCAAGGCATCGCTGGCCACCGAGAGCTGGCTGTCGGCGGCGTCGTTCCAGGAGACCACGCGGGTGCTCACCGAGGCCGCAATCGACGGCCGTGGCGACAACCTGGTCGGTCTCAAGGAGAACATCATCATCGGCAAGCTCATCCCTGCCGGCTCGGGCATGATGCACTACCGCGAGTTCGAGGTGAGTGCACCCGACTACCAGCCGATGACCACCTACTCGAGCGACTTCGACGAAGACCCGGCTGCCTGGCTCAGCAACATCCACGGCACCTACTCCACCGACGAGCCAGTCGTCGAAGCCTGACCTGCATACCTGATCTGCAAGCCGAGCGCCGTCTCCGTCGACGGCGCCGGCATGCCAGACTGTCGATTCGTTCGCAACGAGAAGGGGCCACACATGGGGTTCATGGACAAGCTCAAGGGCCTGGTCAAGGGTCGCAAGAAGGAAATCAAGCAGGGCATCGACAAGGTGGCCGACGTCGCCGAGAGCAAGGTGCCCGACAAGTACGACGACAAGGTCGAGGCTGCCGCCGAGAAGGTCAAGGACGTCGTCGAGAAGCTGCCCGACTGACCGCTCCCGGCTGATCGCGCGAGCGCCTTCTGGTCTTTGTCGCCGAGTCTGCGCCGCGGGTTGCCGCGCTCGGGCGCGCACCTCTAACATTGCATGGTCCTGCGTGGAGTTGTCCATGCAGCCAGCCGACGTTCGTAGAGGTAGACGCGTGCCCACAATTCAGCAACTGGTCCGCCAAGGGCGCACCACCAAGTTCACCAAGACCAAGACGCCGGCCCTGAAGGGGTCGCCGCAACGTCGCGGTGTGTGCACTCGCGTGTACACGAACACCCCGAAGAAGCCGAACTCGGCGCTTCGCAAGGTGGCTCGTGTGCGGCTGTCGAGTGGCGTCGAGATCACGGCGTACATCCCCGGTGAGGGGCACAACCTGCAGGAGCACTCGATCGTGCTCGTCCGTGGTGGTCGTGTCCGCGACCTGCCGGGCGTGCGCTACAAGGTCATCCGTGGCGCGCTCGACGCTGCCGGGGTGAAGAACCGCAAGCAGTCCCGGAGCCGCTACGGCGCCAAGGCTGCGAAGTAACAGGCCCAGAGAAGGACTGATCGAAGATGCCCCGGAAAGGCCCTGCCCAGCGCCGCGAGCTCATGCCCGACCCGCTGTACCGCTCGTTGCTCGTCACCCAGATCGTCAACAAGGTGATGCTTCACGGCAAGCGCACCGTTGCCGAAACCATCGTGTACGACGCGATGAAGATCGTCGAGGAGAAGACCGGCACCGAGCCGGTGGCCACCCTGAAGCGGGCGATCGACAACATCAAGCCGCCGCTCGAGGTACGCAGCCGCCGCGTCGGTGGCGCTACCTATCAGGTGCCGGTCGAGGTTCGCCCTCGTCGCGCCAGCACCCTGTCCATCCGCTGGCTCGTCGATTTCAGCCGCAAGCGCCGTGAGAAGACGATGGCCGAGTGCCTGGCCGGCGAGCTGATGGACGCGGCCAACGGTCTCGGCGCGGCGATCAAGCGTCGCGACGACATGCAGAAGATGGCCGAGAGCAACAAGGCGTTCGCCCACTACCGCTGGTGAGTGCGTCGAGGCGATGACGCCTCGCGTGGAACCGTTCGGGGCGATGGCGACGTCCAAGCTGCATGAACCGAGCTGCCACCATCACCTCTGCCGCTACGGCGGCGCTCATCCTCACCTTGGCAAGCTGCGTCGCCGACGATCCCGATGCCGCACCGGGCACCACAGCAGCACATGCGCCGCCGTCGACGGCAGCGACCGTCGACCCGTCGACGACCGTCCCCGGCACTACCTCGCCGACCGGGCCACGCATCGGCGGGTTCGGATCGGCCCGACTGACCTTCTTCGGCGACTGCCCCGAACTGCTCACCTACCTGCAGGCCGAGTCGCTCGAGCGAGTGACGGCGTGGGGCCTCGGCGGCGGGCCCTACTACTACGGCCGCGCCGGCGATGGCGTCATGATGGAGGTTCCCGCCGGTGCAGCAGTGGATCAAGCGAGCACGGTCGGCGCCCCGGCCCCGGCTGCCACCGTTCCGGCCTACTCGGGAACGAACACCCAGGAAGTGGGCGTCGACGAGGGTGATGTCGTCGAAACGAACGGAACCCACGTGTTCGTCGCCGGTCAAGACGGCGTCCGGATCATCGACGTGGCCGCGGCCCAAGTCGTCGAACAGATCGACGTGCCGCAGGGGAGTCACCAGCTCTTGCTCGACGGCACCCGGCTGCTCGTGGTGACGCAGCCGTTCAGCGGGGTGGAAGACACGATCACCTCGCTCTACGACGTCACCGACCCCGACCGACCCGAGCTGCTGCGGCGCAGCCATCTCGAAGGCCGGCTGGTGGCCAGCCGCTCGATCGACGGCCAGGCCCGCCTCGTGCTCACCTCGACCGTGGCCAGCCGGCTGCCGTTCGTCTACCCCGATCAGTTCGGTCTCGACGAGCAGCGCGCCCTAGAGGCCAACCGAGCCGTGATCAACGAGTCGACGATCGACGAGTGGTTGCCGCGCTACTTCGACGAGGCCGGCGACGGCGGGTTCGGAGCCATGAACGCATCGCTCGACTGCTCGACCGTCGCCGCGCCGCGCGACTTCGCCGGACTGGGGATCTCGTGGATCGCCTCGATCGACATGCGGTCCGGCACGAGCCCAGTGGGCGCCGCCGGCATCGTGTCGTACGGCGAGACGGTCTATGCCTCTCCGACGAGCATCTACCTGGCGACGGTACCGTGGGACTGGAGCTTGAACGGGGCGCCGCAGAGCTCGCAACCCCCCACGCTGATCCACCAGTTCGCGTTGGGCGAGGGCGGGTCGGCCGCATACGTCGCCTCGGGCGAGGTGGAAGGGCGCCTGCTCAACCAGTTCGCGATGAGCGAGTACGCCGGCGATCTGCGCGTGGCCACAACCCGCGACGACTGGACCGGAACGGGTTCCAGCGAGTCGTTCGTGCAAGTGCTGCGCATCTCGGGCGACGAGCTCGTGCAGATCGGCAAGGTGGGAGGCCTCGGCCTGACCGAGCAGATCTATGCGGTGCGGTTCCTCGGCACCCAGGCATACGTCGTCACGTTCCGCCAGACGGATCCGCTGTACGTCGTCGACCTCGCCGATCCCACCAACCCGACCGTCACCGGCGAGCTGAAGATCCCCGGGTACTCCGCCTACCTCCACCCGGTCGGCGACGGCTTGTTGCTGGGCGTCGGTCAGAACGCCGACGTCACCGGTCGCACCAGCGGCACTCAGATGTCGCTGTTCGACGTGAGCGATCCGGCCAACCCGCAGCAGATATCGACGCTGCCGATCGGTGGAACGAGCGAGGCCGAGTGGGATCACAAGGCGTTCCTGTACTGGCCAGAGGACGGCACCATCGTCATCCCCGTGTCGCCGATGTGGGGCGGGTGCGGCCCGGCGATCGACTGCCTGGCCAGCGGTGTGACGAGCTCGGCGGGTGGCGTCGTGGTGGCGCAGCTGACCAGGTGCAGTTCACCGAGCGTTCGAACCTGGCGGTGCGCGACAGCGTTCGCTGGGGCGATCCGGATCAGTACGGCTGCTACTACTACATGGAGGGTTGAGCCGCAACGGTCGCAGCGCGGTTGGTACGGTGCCGGGTCATGCTCCGAAGACCGGTCCTGATCGTGTGCGCGGTCATCGCCGCCGCTGGCCCGGCATGCGCATCCGAGGCGGTCACGTCGGCGGCGACCCTCGCCGGCACCACGACGATCCCGGCCACCACGACGAGCCCGGCCACGACGACGAGCCCGGCCACCACGATCCTGGCCACGACGACGATCCCGGCCACCACGACGATCCTGGCCACGACGACGATCCCGGCCACCACGATCCCGGCGCCCGCGCCCACCACGACTGCGCCCGACATCGAGAGCCGGGTGGTGGGCACGTCGGTGGAGGGACGCGACATCACCGCGGTGCGCCGGGGTGAGGTCGGCGGACGGGTCGTGCTCGTGATCGGCGTGATCCACGGCGACGAGAACGACGGCCTGGCCATCCTCGACCGCCTGCACTCTCTACCCGTGCCTCCTGGCGTCGATCTGTGGCTCGTCGATCAGATGAACCCCGACGGCGTCGCCGCCGACGTTCGTCAGAACGCCAACCAGGTTGATCTCAACCGCAACTTTCCCTACGACTGGGGACCGATCGGGGTGCCCGGTGACTCGCAGTACGCCGGCCCGAGCGCGGCCAGCGAACCGGAGACGCAAGCGATGGTTGCGCTGATCACCGAGATCAGGCCCGACATCATCATCTGGTACCACCAAGATCTCTACCGCATCGCGCCGGGGAAGGGTCGAGACGGGGTGATCCGCGAACGGTACGCGGAGCTCACCGGCCTCCCCGTGGTCTCGATCACTGGTGGCACCTACACCGGTGTCGCCGCCACTTGGGCGCGAAGGACGATCGAGCCCGGCGTCTCGTTCATCGTCGAACTCGGACCATCGGTCACCAACGCCGAGGCCGACACACATGCCGCGGCGGTGCTGACGATCGCCTCCGAACCGATCTGAACGCTCGATCCGGACAGCACTTCGAACTACGACCAGCGGATGTGGATTCGCTCCTGGAACAGGTCGAACAGGGCGCGGTCACCCGCTACGGTCAGTTCGGCGGCCGGCGGCCGGTTCCACAGGGCGCGGAAGAGGTCGCTGGCCGAGCCGGCGATGGTGCATTCGGCGCGGTCGCCGTGGTTCCGTTCGGTGACCACTGGGTTCGAGGTGATCCGGAGGAGCCATCGATCGCCGGTGTCCGTGCTGTGCACGGCGATGGTCCGCGGCGCTTCGGATCGCAGCTCGCCGAAGGGGCGCACGATGAAGCACGACAGCAGCTCGTCCACGCCCTGCGCGGCGAACTCGGCCGGGAATTCGGTGACCCGCGCCGCGGCCAACTGGGAGGCGGCCAACTGGGAGGCGGCCAACTGGGCGTCGATGCGGTGGATGGCGGTCTCATCGGCTTGGCGGCGAGCCCAGAAGGCCAGCGGGCTCGGCGCTTTCAGGAAGGTGACGACCTTGAGGTTCGGATCGGCCCCGCGCAGCGTGTCGGCGAGATGGGCGACGCCATCGCTGAACCATCGGATCAGCTCGTGGTCGGGGGGCCAGGTGCCGCCGGTGTAGTCGACGAGGTCGAGGTCGAGGAACTCGCGGAGCCCGTTGGCGACATGGCGGGTAGCGAAGCGATGCACGCCACCGGTGTGCTGGACCAGATCGCGAACACGCCATGCCGGGCAGCTGGGAACCACCGCATCGAGGCCGGCCGTGGCGGCGGCCTCGGCCATCAGCAGTCCGTCGACGCGCAGCTGATCGATGAGCTCCGGTACCTCCATCGCGGCAGCGTATTCAATCGCCGGGCTGGTGCTGACGGCACCCGGCTGTTAGACCAGTCGCATGACGAGCACATCAGCCGCGCCGGTCCCCGCCGTCGCGGTGCATGCCACCACCTGCACGCTCGACTGCCCCGACACGTGTTCGCTCGCCGTCACCGTCACCGACGGCCGAATCACTCACGTCGATGCCGGTCCCGGCAACCCGCTCACCGACGGCTGGATATGCGCCAAGGTGAAGCGCCACGCCAAGCGGGTGTACGCGCCCGAGCGGGTGCTCACACCGCTGATCCGTACCGCCGTCAAAGGGGAAGGCGGTTTTCGGCAGGCGACGTGGGATGAAGCGCTCGACCTGATCGCGACGAGAGCTCGCGCCGCGATCGCCGCCGGAGGACCCGATTCGATCGTCGCCTTCACCTACAACTCGTCGGCCGCCGGCATCGAGCGGGCCAGCCTGACCGAGGCGTTGTTCGCTGCCCTCGGCACCACAATCGCCGAGCACACCATCTGCGCGCACACGATGGGCGCGGCGTGGGAGAGCGTTTACGGCGAGATGGATTCGGCCGACCCGCTCGAGGTCGTTCATGCCAAGCTGATCGTCGTGTGGGGGGCGAACCCCACGGTGTCGAACACCCACTTCCCGCCGCTCGTGCAGCAGGCAGTCGAGCGCGGCGCCAAGCTGGTGGTGATCGACCCGCGGCGTACGGCGATGGCCAAGCGCGCCGATCTGCACCTCGCGATCCGGCCCGGCACCGACACCGTCCTCGCCATGGCGATCGCGAATCAGTGGCGGCGCCACGGCCACCTCGACCTCGAGTTCCTTGCCGCTCACGCCAACGGCACCGATCAGTTCCTCGTCGGCGCCG
>VFMC01000054.1 GCA_006515795.1 Acidimicrobiaceae bacterium
CCCATCGCAAACCCCCAAGCTCTCAGGGACTGTCGCGCTCACCGATTGAGGCTGCCACAGACCGGGGTGCGCCGAAACCCTCGGGTCGGGCGGGGCGGGAGCGGTGGACCACGAAGTTCAACGCGGCGAGTAGAGGGCGCCCCGACGTTGCCTTGAGCCCTTCGCCCAGGCGAACCCGCACCACGACGCGATGCCATCACCCGACGATCGCTGAGGCGAGCTCTGTGATCTGCTGGCCCGTCAGGTTGGTTGCGTGGATGTGGACAACGACGTCGTCGGCGCGGAGGTAGACGAGATCGGTGACCCCGTCGACGTCGGCCAAGCGGGCGCGTTGGTTGGCTACGACGTAGGGGGCGCCTGCGCCGGCGCCGAACCTCCCCGACGCGAGCACGAGATCGATCTCGCTCGCGGTGAGCTTCGACATTCCTGCGAGCGCCTCGGTAGCGATCGTGAGTGATGCCGTTCCCGAACCGGTCCACTCTCCGAAGCCGGGGACGCTGATCGTGTTCGGCGTTGCCGGGTCGCCTGCCCAGGAGTAGCCGATCGGCACGGTGAGGAGCTGCAACACCGCACCAGCGCAGTCCTGCCCGGCGCCGAACGCCAGCAGGCACAGCGTCTGGCCGGAGATCCGCCACGTGCCGTTCTGGAAGACCGCCGTACCGGACAGTGCATCCGGGAAGTACGGCGATGGCGAATCGCGCCACTGCAACCGGAAGGTGACCTCGGCCCGATCGGAAGCTGTGAAACGAATCTCGTCGACGACGACGCGGGCGAACTCGACGATGCCGCGTGCAGCTTGCATGCCGCTGTCGATGATGTCGACGTTGATCTCACCGTTCTCGACCAGCCTGGCCCGCAGGTCCTTGTCGAGGTCGACCAGGATCCAGTGCTGATAGGCGTAGCGAACCGCTGTTTCGGCGGCGGCTGCGTCGACGGTGGCATCGGCCTGCGTCTGTGTTCGCCGCCGGCTCGTCGTCGGCCCGCGCGATGGTCTCGAACGTCGCCGGGGCTGTGTCTTCCACCGCGGCAGTCGTGTCCGCAACGCTGGCGAGGGTGGAGTCGGGCGCCGCCTGCTGCGCCGCGTCCGAGATGGCGTTCGGATCGCCACATCCGGCCACGGCGAGGACCGCGCTGACGAGTACCACGACCGGCAAACGGCGATCCATGCTGTTGACCTTACCGTGCCCTGCTCACTCGTCATCCAGCGTTGCGGGCGGGACCGTAGGCCCTCGGCTGCGATCGTGAGCAAGACGATTTCGACGAACGCGTCCAGTGTGTTCAGCGTGTGGTCAGGTCTGCTTTCGTACCCTGGGCCCAGCACTACGAGCCGAGGAGGCAGTTCCCATGAAACTACGCACACGAGTCGCACTCGCCACCGGAGTCGTGGTCGTCGCCGCCGGCGGCATCGGCGTCGCCGTAGTCGGCGCGACGACGGCCGGCGATGACGAGTCCCCGATCACGGGTTCCGCACTCGAGCAGGCATCGGCCGCAGCGCTCGCCCACACCGGGGAGGGTCGCGTCACCGAGACCGAGGTCGGCGACGAGGAGAGCTACTACGAAGTGGAGGTCACCCTCGACGATGGCTCTCAGGTCGACGTACAGCTCGACCGTGAGTTTGGAGTCGTCGGAGCCGAGGCCGACCGCAACGACGACGAGGGCAGCAACGAAGATGGGGGCAGCGAGCAGGACTGACGGCACGCTCGGCCGAGGTCGCGCTCAGGCAGCCGGCTCCACGGCACGGGCGCGGTGGCATTCGGTGATCCACGCGTCGATCGTGGCCCACTGCTCGTAGAGCCACGACTCCTGCTCGTCGGCGGGCGGGACCTCGTCGGGCGTGTAGCGCCACACCTTCACGTCGATGGTGTTGTCCATCGGGAGTTGGCGCCAGATGTCGCCCAGGGTCGACATCTTCTCGAGACCCGCGTGCCCCACGAAGAGCACCGTCGCCGTTGGAGCTGCGGCGATAGCAGCGACGGTACCGGTCGGTTTCGGCGGCAGCAGGTGGGTGAGCTCGCGGGCCTTGTCGGCGAGCTCTTGGCGGCCGGATCCTTCGAGCTTCTCGATCGCCCGTTCGCGTCGGCGAGGAGTGAAGTTGGCGCCCTCCGGGAACAGCACCAGCGCATCGCCGGGACCGGCGTTGGCGGCGAGCCGCTCGATCTCTTGCAGCACGGCGTCGCCGGCCGGCCGCCCGCTGGGTACGAAGCTGGCGCCGACCCGGTTGAGCAGCACATCGATCGCCGGATCGAGCTGGAGCAGATCTTTCAGCACGATTCGCGGCCGTCGGCGGTTCGGGCCGTTGACGATGCCGTCGACCAGCAGGAACGAGTCGCCCGGGCCGGCATGGCGGCTGAACACCAGGAGTGGGCGCTGGGCGTCGCCCTCGCGCTGGGTGTCGTCGATCTCGAACGACAGCCTGAACGTGCGCCGAGCGCTGCCGAGCACGCGACGAAGGAACCAACCCATCAGTGCATGATGGCGAGCGAGCGATCGCTCCGACCTGATCGACGTGCCGAAGCCCGCCCGGATCCACAGCCCGAACAGGGCGACGAGGCTCACCACCTCGAGCACCATGTAGATCGTGAGGAACCACACCAGCCGAAGCGCTCGCCAGCGTCCGGGTGCGAATCGTGACGCGATGCCGGCGATGACGAGCCAGATCGGCAGTAGGCCCAGCAGCCACACGAAGACGAACATGAACGCAGGGATCACGATCACGCGGCGGGCCCATTTGGGGAGAAGCAGCAGTCTCATCGATCCACCCTTTCCACAGCGGTTTGGAGATACTCGGCGCTGGCCGCGCGGGCCCGCTCGATCAGCCCTGCCGTCTCGTTCATCCTTCTCCACGAAAGTTGCCGGCGATCGTCCATGGCAAGGCGATTTCCACTGGGCAGCAGGTGGAGCTCGAGATGATCGGGCAGCCCGCGGCGGAACGTGGCGAATCGGTGGCGGCGGGCGAGCTCGAAGGCAACGAGGCCGGCTTCGTACAGGCGCCGCGGGGGTTCGAGTGGTTCTTCGATCCGGCCGACTTGCAGCACGTACACCGTGGTGGCACCGAGCTCGACCGCCCGATCGATCGGGATCGAGTTGACGAGTCCGCCGTCGTAGAAGTGCTCGTCGCCGACCTTCACAGCGGGGAACAGCACGGGGATCGCGGATGACGCGAGCAGCGCGGGAGTGAGCGGTCCGCTGTCGAACCAGTGCTCGGCGGCATGTTCGATCGACGACGCGACGCATTGGTAGGGCACGCGCAGGTCGGCGAAGGTGGAGTCGCCCACCAGCGCCTCGATCGCCGATCGCAGTTGATCGGTGTCGAACAGGTGCGACCGCCGGCCGACGACAGCACGGATCCGATCCGTGATCGCCGAGTCGATGATGTTCTGGTCGGATGCCTCGAGCCAGAACTGCCGCAATCGGTCGATGCCGGCCCGGTCGGGCTGTGCGGCGAATGCGGCGCCGTTGATCGCGCCTATCGAACAGCCGACGATGAGGTCGGGTCGAATGCCGTGTTCGACCAATGCGTCGAGCATGCCCACCTCGACCGCGCCCCACTTGCCGCCGCCACCGAGCACGAACCCGGTCCGCTTGGCGATGGCAGGCTCCGACACGTCGGCTCAGTGCTCGTGCGGGTGACCGTCGTGGTCGTGGTCGTCGTGGTCGTGGTCGTCGTGCTCGATCGCATCGAGGAAGGCCTCGACGTCGTCGTCTTCGCCGCCGACGAGCCAGATCACCATTTGGTCGTCGTCGTCGTCATCGTTCCACGGCAGCATGCCCTCGACGCTGTAGCGGTCGACGGTGATGTCCTCGCTGTCGTCGTCGACNNNNGGCAGCATGCCCTCGACGCTGTAGCGGTCGACGGTGATGTCCTCGCTGTCGTCGTCGACGGGAGCGATGATGGCGAGCTCCACCTCGGCGTCGGGTGGCTGGTCGCGCAGCATGTCGATGAGTTCGCTGACGGTCATGGTTTCGGCCTTTCGCAGGGGGCGTTCGACGGGGCGGGGAGGAGGATCAGAGGTCGGAGTCGAGCCAGTTGGGCGCGTTCTCGAGCAGGTAGAGGCTCACGTCACGACACCTGATGAGTGTGTCACAGAAGGCTTCCTCGTTCCCCGAGTACATGTCGGCCAACTCGACCGGGATGCGGGCAACCATCGACAGGCTTCGCTCGGGCGCGTCGGTGACGCTGGCGAAGGAATCGATCGCCGACACCTCGACAGGGAGGTCGACGCCGCCCACCCCCGCGATCTCGGTGGCCAGCACCAGCAGGTCGGGAGCGTGTGGCAGCGGTGGCAGGGTCCAAGTGAACAGCAGCGGGAACGTGAAACCCGTCGGTGGGTCGTCGTCGGGGTCGTCGAGCTTCATCACCTCGTCTTCGAAACCCAACAGCGCGCGCGGGTCGACCTCGAGTGACAGATGGAGATCGATCGGTCCGTTGCAGGCCTCCTCGGGGTGCACGTCGACCTCCCACAGTTGGCGCAACGAGTAGGTCTCGACGAAGTGCCGCTCGTCGTGCACATGGAAGCCGTGGTCGATCGCATGGCTCTTCAGATCTGCGACGAATCCAGCGACGTCGATGACGGCCACGGTGGTCCTTTCTGGGCTTGTCAGCCCCGGCGCGTTCGGGATGACACTACCGTGGAGGTCCATGGTGAAAGACAGATTGGGGCTGCTCGCGGACACGGCCGATGCCGTGGCCGAGGCGCTGTGCACGATCGTCGACCGTGGTCTGCTGGGGCAACGCCGCGGGCAGTACGCCCTCGATCTGGTCGCCGACGAAGCTGCGCTCGTCGTACTTCGGCGGGCCGGTGTGGGCATCGTGTCCGAGGAGAGCGGAGTTGAGTTCGGGGTCGGCGATGAAATGGTGGTGATCGATCCGGTCGACGGTTCCACGAACGCGAGCCGCGGCGTGCCGTGGTACGCGACCTCGATGTGCCTCGTCGACGCGGACGGACCAGCGGCTGCATTGGTCGTGAACCAGGCAAGCGGCGTCCGCTACTGGGCTGAACGTGGCGACGGCGCCTGGTGCGACGGTGTTCGGCTCGAAGCGTCGGGCTGTACGGAGGTGTCGGAAGCCATCGTCGGGCTGAACGGCATCCCGCCGCGACACCTCGGCTACGCCCAATCCCGTGTGCTCGGCGCTGTCGCGCTCGATCTGTGCCTCGTAGCGGCCGGCGTGCTCGACGGCTACGTCGACTGCATCGTTGATGCCCACGGCGTGTGGGACTACGCCGGTGGCGCCCTGATCTGCGCCGAGGCCGGCGCACACGTGATCGACGTGTGGGACCGTGAGCTGTACACGCTTGCGCATGAGGTGAGACGTACGCCCGTCGCCGCGGCGTCGGCCGAGCTGCTGGCGACGCTGGTCTCGGCGAGGCAAGCGATGTCTGAGGAGCCGGGCGGGGAGGAGTGAGCGACACTTCGCCGGGGACCGGCTGCTACCTCCACCGGTAGCATGCTGCTCCCGATGCGTCGGGCGCATAGCTCAGTTGGTTAGAGCGCTTCCCTTACAAGGAAGATGTCGGGGGTTCGAGTCCCTCTGCGCCCACTCGCCGCTCCGATGACCTCGAGAGTGTTGCGCTCAAAGTCGGAGGCGAGGAGATCGCGGATCGGCGGCGGGTCGTAGAGGAGGAAGTCCGCTGCCGAGGGTGAGCCGTCGGAGCCACGTCGATCCGGAAGCTGCTCGTCCAGTTCGTCGAAGAACTGCGGCAGGTATTGGACGAGCCTGTCAGGCATCGGAACGGAGGGTGGCGGCGAGCCGCTGCGCCTTCTCTTCGACCACGCGCCGGAAGGCCGGATCGACATTGTTCCAGTCGTGAACCACACCATCGAGGGACTATCCCGGTCCCGACTCGGTGGGCGGGAGTGCACGCCGTATCGCCTGGCGAGTGGCCAGCCCGTTGAATCTGGTGCACCTCGGGCAACTCATCCGATCCGTCGGGTCCCCCATGGCTCTGTTCGCTGGCAGCCTGCTGGGTGCCGCGCAACGCTCAGGGTGACGCCGATCCGGTCGCCACGTAGGAGCGCTACGTTTCCCACATGCCAGTCGCGATCAAGAGTCGAACGACGCGGGCAAAGGCACTCGGGCCGGCCTCGCGGGAGGGTCTGGGCAGTGCCGCCCGGTGATCGCGACTCCGGGTTGAGCCTCGCGGAGCTCGTCGCGGCCTTCTCGCTGGCGACCGACCTCGGGTTGGGTCAGCCGATGGAGCACGTCCTGCGGTCGTGGGCGATCGCGACGCGCCTGGGTGAGCACATGGGCGACGACGGCGACCACGCAGCCGAGCTCTACTACGTGGCGATGCTCGCTTGGGTGGGATGCGTGGCCGACACACCCGAGGTTGCGAACTGGTTCGGCGACGACATCGCCTTCCGGCAAGGCAGTTACGAGGTGGATCTGGCCGGCTTGCCGATGTTCAAGTACGCGCTGGCGCGAGTCGGTGCCGGGAGTCCAGCGATGAAGCGGCTGCGGCTGGCCGGCACGCTGATAATGACGGGGGGCAAGCCCGTCGAGCGCGGGCTCATGTCGCATTGCCTGAGCACTGTGCACATGGCCGAGCGCCTCGGCTTCGGTGCCGAGGTGTGTGAGCCGTTGCAGCAGTGGTTCACGCGCTGGGACGGAAGTGGTGTGCCGGACGGTCTCGGTGGTCGGCACGTTGCGCGTTCGGTTCGGCTCTTCCATCTCGCTGATCTTGCAGAGGCGGCTCACCACCGGGGTGGAACGGCAGCGGCCATCGAGGTGGCTCGCTCACGGCGGGGCAAGCAGTTCGACCCGGAGGTGGTGGATGTGTTCTGTGCATTGGCGACCGACCTGTTCGATGGGTTGGACGAGGCGACCGATTGGCCGGCCCTCATCGCCAGTGACCCGCGGCTGCAGCAACGACTCACCGAGTCCGCTCTCGACACGGCGCTCGAAGCGATCGCCGACTTCACCGATCTGCGGTCACGGGCACGATCGGGCCACTCACGCGCCGTTGCCGATCTGGCTGCACGGGCGGGTGTGCTGTGCGGTCTCTCCGACGATGATGTGGTGATCCTTCGCCGTGCAGCGTGGGTGCATGACATCGGAATGCACGGGGTGCCGGCCACCATCCTCGAGAAGCCGGGCCCGCTCACGTCGACGGAGTCGGAGCGGATGCGGATGCACTCGTACTACACCGAGCGCACACTGGCCCGCCCCGCTGTCCTGGCTCGCATCGGCGCCGTAGCGTCCCTGGCGAACGAACGCCTCGACGGGTCTAGCTACCACCGAGGTCTCTCCGGGAAAGCGATCCCAGCGGCCGGCCGGGTCCTGGCAGCCGCATGCGCGTTTCAGGCAATGACCGAACCTCGGGCCTACCGCACGGCTCGTACTCCGAAGGCTGCTGCCAGTGAGCTCCGCAATGAAGTGCGTGCTGGGCGCCTTGCCGGTGACGCCGTTGACGCCGTGCTCGCTGCTGCAGGCCGAGATCGACCGAAACGTGTCGCGGGCCCTGCTGGGCTCACGCCACGAGAGGTCGAAGTGCTCACTCTGATCGCGCGTGGGGCCTCCAACAAGCAGGTGGCTCACGCCCTTGACATCTCTGCCAAGACGGCGGGCACCCACATCGAACGGATCTACGCCAAGATCGGTGCGTCGACCCGCTCGACAGCGACCCTGTTCGCGATGCAGAACGGCCTGCTCGACTCGTTCACACCGCTCCATTTGTAGGGCGAACACCGGACGACCTGCAGCGACTTGTTCCGTAAGTTGACCCAGGACGGGCAATCGACCCCGCACTCGAAAGGCTCAACATGTCCAACAAGGCTGTCGTTTCCCTCACCACCGGCCTCGAGGACGCGGAGAAGGTCACGGTGGCGTTTCTCGTGGCCGTCGGCGCCGCCGAGTCCGGGCGCCCGACCCTCATGTTCCTCGCCAAGGAAGCCGTCCGACTCGCTCTCGAAGGCACCGCTACCGGCCTCGCCTGCGAGGGCTGCCCGCAGCTGGGCGACCTGGTCAAGCGCTACCAAGCCGCTGGCGGCCGGTACTTCGTCTGCCCGATCTGCTTCAACTCCAAGAAGCTCGACAGCGATGCACTCATCGCTGGCGCCGAACTGCAAGGCACAGTCCCCATGTGGGAATGGATCGGCGACGGCGCAACAACGTTCAGCTACTGACAAGGAAGGGCCCGCACCATGACCGGTCACGTCTCGGCGTCGAGGATGATCGACGCATCGATGACGGAGAACGTCGACATCGACCCAGAGGTTCTACGAGCCGACGTACGCGACAAGTACAGAGACGTGGCGACGAACCCGCGGGGCACGTTCCACTTCCACACCGGGCGACCTCTCGCTGCGCTGCTCGGCTACGAGCCGGCGATCGTCGGTTGCCTGCCCGATCACGCCGTCGAGTCCTTCGCCGGCGTGGGCAACCCGTTCTCCCTGCGCAACATCTCACCCGGCGAGCGGATCGTCGACGTGGGCTCGGGAGCGGGCTTCGACTCGTTCATCGCGGCCAACCAGACCGGACCGGGTGGCCGTGTCATCGGGATCGACATGACTGCGGAGATGCTCACCAAGTCGAGAGCCAACGCAGAAGAACTCGGGTACGAGCATGTCGAGTTCCGCGAAGGCTTGGCCGAATCGATGCCTGTCGAGACCGGATGGGCAGACGTCGTCATCTCCAACGGAGTGATCAACCTGTGCGCCGACAAGCGCGCTGTGTTTGCCGAGATCTTCCGCGTGCTGCGCCCAGGTGGGGTCTTGCAGTTCGCTGACATCGCCAACGGCCGCCCGGTACCGATCGAGGCCATGCAGGACGTCGACCTGTGGACTGGTTGAATTGCCGGCGGGCTGCCCCGTGCGGGCTGGCAACAGATGCTCGAGGACTCCGGCTTCGAACGGACAGTGGTCGGGCCACCGGTCGATACCTTCGGCGGCGCGATCGGGGAAGCGAACGCGCGCTCGTTCGATGTGTACGGCTACGCCTTTCTCGCCGAAAGATCCTCACAGTTCCGACGATGCTGGCCGGTTTCGAGCGCCGCCGTCGGCACCCGAGACCGCACAGGTGCAGTGTGTTGATGGGCAACGTCCGTGCGGCGACGAGCCATTGGTCCACACGTCGAGCAGTCCATCGGGAAACCAGAGCGTCGCGGCGAGTTCTTCTGCTGCGCATACCGGCAGTTTCACGGCTGGCGCTTCTCTCAGATCATTGAGCCACCCAGCGACGCACTCGGCGATCTCGGCTCCAGAGAGGCCGTGAGATTCGATGATCGCCGATCGCGCCATTCACTGATCACCTACAGGACACGCGGCAACCGCCAGACGAGCACAGAACGGTGCACTGGTACACCGGGAGCCTGGCGTCATGGGCGGGCGCGATCACGGCTCGATGCGCTTGCTCGCCAGTCGCTGATCAGAGCACGGTCGACGTCGTCGCTCGACGTGGTCACTTGGAACTGGTCTGGGTCTCACGGGTCGGCGATCACGCCGAGTCGATCTGCTCCAGCTGTTGCATACGCCGCCGCAGTGATGCTTGATCCGGGCGTCTGTCCGGGAACCTGTCCGGACCTCTGTGCGGGTGCAAGCTCGACAAGTACGGCCAGTCGAGGTGAGGTGCCCGTTGCGCCGAAGCCCATCCCTAGTAGCAGGTGATCGAGGCCGAATCGTGCCTGGGGCCCAGGGAGGGCCGGTTCGGTGATACCCACTTCGGTCATGTCGAGCCAACCCGGCACGATCCCGGTCGGATTGAACTGTCGGTTGACTTGTCCCGACGAGGTGAGTTGAAGCAGCGCTGGGTGGTACGGCATGTCTGGATGTAGGGCGAAGGTGTACCCGACGCCGACCAGAGGAGCCGAGTTCTGATCAACGGTGAACGTTTGCGCGACACCGCTGAAAGCCGCCGTGCCCGCTCCGTTGAACGAGGGATCAAGGCTTCCATCGACACGAATCCGCACAACTGAGCCTGTCATGAAGTAGCCCTGCGGCAGCAGCAAGATGCCGCCATCGGGCGTGGGTGAGGCGTCGATCAGTCGTGGCGAGAGCCCGATCGCAGGGTCGACAGCGACGACGCCACCAGTTCCGTACGACCCGTCGAGAGAGCCGTCGGCTGCGAGGCGCAGCAAGCGATATCCAGTAGCAATGTCGTGCAACACCACGAGAATTGACCCGTCGGGCATATGGAGCGGGATCGCCTCGGTGCACAGCACCCCACTGCTCGACAGAGGGCCTGGCGTGCCCAAGGCGTCGATGACGAAGATGTAGCAGTCACCGAACGCGAGTGCGTCGCTGATCATGGCGAGGCGATGATCGCTCAACTCGACTATCGCGGTCGGGCTGTTTGCGAACATGGAACCATTGATCGCGATGTAGCCGTTCGCTCCATATGCCGTGTCGACGGCACCGTCGGCACGGAAGCGACGACTGCCCAAGAAGAACGCGCCGTCCGACATCGGCGTCAACGCACCCGACGGCTGAACTTCAACGAGTCCCGGCGTCGACCCACCGGGTGCGAACATTGGATCGGGCGTGCCGTCTGGTCGCAGCTTGGCGATACCGGTGGCGAGCAAGACACCGAATGAGTCGTGGCGATCGAGTTGCACGAGGGCAGAACCGTCTGGCAGGACAACGATGTCGCGGACGTCTGTCCACGATGGGAACGCCATCACTCCGTGGTCACCGAATGTCGATACCAACACGTATCCCGATGGCGATGAGGCCGATGAGGCCGCTGCGGCGACGCCACGTTCTGAGACGTCTGACAATGGTGCAGCTACGACTACAACTCGAAGCCCAACACGTCGACGAAGAACTCGATGGCAGAGTCGTACTCGTCGACAACGATCGCGAAGGATTCGACTCGCATCATCCAAGCGTAGGTTGCTGCCACGCAGCGGCGGACTCCGTCCGCCCGATGCGGTCTCCCGTCAGCCCTGCGTCAGCGATGGTGCAGACTGTGATCCATGGGATTCGAGGTGCATGTGGTGGTGGCGCTACCGAAGCCGCCGAACGAGGCCCTGATGACTGCCCTCGACCACAAGTTCGGGGTAGCCAGTCATGAGGTTGGAACCAGGATCGTGAACCTCACCGAGCACGTCACCATCTCCAGCGAGGCCGACGCCGTCGAGTTCGTCCGTGGGCTCGTGCTCGACGCGGTGCCGCCCGGGTCGAAGATCTCCGAGGTCACCTCGGTGCCCGGCTGAGCGTTCGACCGAGGTCGGGGAACGGTGGATCGCCAGGCGCAGCGACGCTCGGTACATTCATCACGTGTCTGAAGATCTCGGCGACCGGATGCGCGCCGCCACCGAACTGCTGGAGGCGGTCGTCGCCGATCGTTCGTTGCTGGCCGCGTTGCCGCTCGAGGATCGCACGCGTCTGCTGAGTGCTGCCGGCGACGTGTACTCGCCCGACGTCGAGCAACGACGGCGCCAGATCAAGGCGCAGCGCCGTCAGCTCAAGGCCGAGAAGGTCTTGACTGATCAGGGCACGCTGTCGGGCACCGGCATCCGGACGCTTCGGGCCAGGTCGGTGTTCACCACTCCGAACGTGTTCCCGCCCATTGCGGTGGAACCGGACGAACGTGAGTCGTTGCACCCTCAGCACTGCTACATCTGCAAGCAGAAGTACTCGCAGATCCATCCGTTCTACGACCAGATGTGTCCCCCATGTGCCGACTTCAACTTCGCCAAACGAACTGAGACAGCCGACCTGAGCGGCCGGGTGGCACTGCTCACCGGCGGCCGGGTGAAGATCGGATACCAGGCAGGCATCAAGTTGTTGCGCGCCGGCGCCCATCTCATCGTCACCACTCGTTTCCCACGCGACTCGGCGCGGCGATATGCGGGCGAGACCGACTTCGCGCAGTGGGGCCATCGTCTCGAGATCTTCGGTCTCGATCTGCGCCACACGCCGAGTGTCGAGGCTTTCTGCCATCACCTCATCGAAACCCGCGACCGACTCGACTTCATCGTCAACAACGCGTGCCAGACCGTCCGGCGGCCCCCCGACTTCTACCGTCACATGATGGATGCAGAGGAGGTGTCGCTGAGCGACATGCCGACGGCAGCGAGCAGGCTGCTCGGCGCCTACGAGGGGCTGCGTGGCTACAACATGCTCCAGTCGGGCGGCCACCACCCCGCCGCGATCGCGCCCGCGGCGGTGCCCGGCATCACCCACGCCGCCCAACTGTCGCAGGCTCCGCTGCTCCCAGAAGACCTCGACCGAGGCTCACTGCTGTTCCCCGAAGGACGCCTCGACCAGGATCTACAGCAGGTTGACCTTCGCGAGCACAACTCGTGGCGGCTCACCTTGGCCGAGGTCAACGCCCGAACGCGACAAGCACGTGGTGAACGTGTCGGCTGTGGAAGGGCAGTTCTACCGGAAGCTGAAGACCACTCGGCACCCGCACACCAACATGGCCAAGGCGGCCCTGAACATGATGACGCGCACGTCGGCCGCCGACTACCACGCCGGCGGCATCCACATGAACAGCGTCGACACGGGCTGGGTGAGCGACGAGGATCCGGTGCACATCGCCGAACGCAAGACCGCCCAACAGCACTTCCATCCGCCGCTCGACATCGTCGACGGTGCCGCGCGCATCGTCGATCCGATCATCGCCGGGTTCAACACGGGCGAGCATGTGTGGGGTCAGTTCCTCAAGGACTTCCGACCCACAGACTGGTGAGCCCCGTAGATTCCGGTCCGTGTCGTGATGGGATGCCGCGTCGAGATATGCTCACCGAACGGGTGTCTGCAGTTGGCCACCCGAGAAAGCAGAGTAAGTAACATGGCCACCGGCACCGTGAAGTTCTTCAACGCTCAGAAGGGCTACGGATTCATTTCCCGCGAAGACGGCCCCGACGTCTTCGTCCACTTCTCCAACATCGAAGGAAACGGCTATCGCTCGCTCGACGAGGGACAGGCAGTCGAGTTCGAGGTCGGCCAGGGTCGCAAGGGCGACGAAGCCCTCAAGGTCAAGGCGATCTGATCGAGGCGGGGCTCATCGGCCCCGCCCACAGTTGCAACGGTGTGCAGTCACGGCTGCCGCTGAGTGGCAACTCCATGCTCATTCGCCGGTCATCGGCCGGCGAGTTGGGCAACCACCGGGGCGAACGATTCGATGTCGTCGGCACCGACGATGATGTACGAGAACCCCCAGCGCTCGCGCCGCTGGAGCAGGTCCTCGGCCAGCTTCGACGGCGGCCCGACCAGCGCGAACGGCGTTGCCTCGATCATCGACTGCTCGACGCTCAAGGCCTTTGCCAGGAACGAGACCGTGCCGGTCCGATCGTCGGTGACCTTCACCATGAACACACGCACGTTCATCTCGATGTCGGCCATGCGAACACCGGCCGCGCCACGAACGATGGCGACCTTGTCGTCGACTGCCTCGGCGGTCATCGTGGCGATCGCATCGGGGCCAACCACGCCGGCATGCATCGTGCCATTGATGCCGATGATGTCGGCCTCGCGGGCAGCGATCGAGAGCACCCGCTTGCCGCCGCCTCCGATGAGGATCGGCGGACACGGCGCCTGCACCGGCTTGGGCGTGCCGTCGAGATCTGTGATGGTGTAGTGCGATCCGGCGAACGAGAACGGACCATCGGCCATCGCCCCTTTGATGACCCGGAGTGCCTCGACGAAGCGGTCTATGCGCACACCGGCCGGGTCGTACGGCATGCCGGCCTGCTCGTAGTCGGAGATCATCCACCCGGCGCCGAGGCCGATCTCGAGGCGCCCATCCGACAGCACATCCATGGTGGCCAGCTCCTTCGCGAGCACGACCGGGTGCTTGTAGTCGTTGTCCCACACGAGTGCACCGATCCGCAACGACGTGGTCGAGTCGGCGGCGGCCATCAGCGCCGGTACCGGTGCCAGCTGATCGGTGAAGTGGTCGGGCATCGTGAGCACCGAGTATCCGTTGGCCTCGACGCGCTTGGCCAGATCGGTCCATGCGGCTCTTCCGGGTGCGGTGGATGCCTGGACCCCGAAGCGGAACGGGCGAAGGTCGGTCATGGCGAGCACCATAGCGGCGACCTCGACGCGGCTAGAAGTGGGTGAC
>VFMC01000055.1 GCA_006515795.1 Acidimicrobiaceae bacterium
CGTCGCCGCGGGCGGTCAAACGCCAGGCCAGCCGCGTCGGCCGCCGCAGCGCGCCGAGCGGGGTGTGCGAGGTGGTGACCACCGGCCGACCACCCGGCACGAGCCGGGCCGCGATCGAGGGCAAGGGACCGTGAACGTGCACCACATCGAAGCCGCTGCTGCGCACCAAGCGAGCCAGCCGCCATCCGGCCCGCCAACCGATGCGGTCGCTCCCACCCAAGCGATGCACTGTGACGACCGACTGGTCGAGCTGACCCAGCAGCCGGTCACGACCGTCGTTCACCACCGCCACGTGCACCGTTGCCCCCTCACGAGCGAGCCCCTTGGCGAGGTCGACCACCATCCGCTCGATGCCACCGATGTCGAGCCCCTTAGTCACCAGCAGCACCCGGCACGCGCTCATCGCGACGCGCTCATCGCGACGACCCCATCGTGGCCGATCCTCGTCGGAGGTGCTCGCGCAGCGTGCGGTCGCGGGCGCCCAGGCTGGCGCGCGAGGGCAACGCCAAGCCGAACACGAACCTCGCCCGGTCGAGCGGGCCGAGTGCGGCCACGATGCTGCGACCCTCGGGACCCCACGTGGACGAGAACGCCGCGTCGTACGACGCGAGTGCCCGCAGTTGTCGATCCGTTGCCACGAACTGCTGCGCCCACTGCGCCGCCGGGTGATCGGCGGCCAGACTGAGCACCGACCAGGCTCGCTCCACACCACGCGCCACCACCACATCGGCACCCTGCGACCGAGCCCGGGCGACGGTCGCCTGCCAATCGGCGCGGCGCAGCATCGCGAGCTGGGCTATGTCGCGCTGGGCGCGCAGGCCCGAGCCGCCTCCGAGCACGGAGTGGCAGCATGCCTGCAACAGTCGGTCCTCACGATCGAGGGCGACCAGGGTGCGGCCGGCGAGCAGCACGCTGTCGCCGCGACGATTCATCAGCGCCTTGCCGTCGATCCGCTCACCGAAGTACCCGCCGGTGAGCGTGAGATGCAGGTCGAGTTCACCGCCATTCGGAGCCCGAAGCACGATCGCCTTGCCGAAGCGACGCTCCCACCACCCGCGCACCGGCGGCTCATCGCGCCTGAAACCGGCAGCGCCCAGCGCGACGAGAGCGCGGCCGTGGTCTGCTCGACCGATGAGAACGTCGGCATCGCCGAAGACACGTTCCGAGGGATCGTCATGATCGAGGTGGGCGATCGCGATTCCCTTCAGCACCCGACATGTCACCCCGGCGCCGCGCAGCGCGTCGAACGTGAGCACGGCCGTCTCCTCGGCCAACAGGCAGGTTCTCAACGCGGCCAGGTGAGCCTCGTTGATGGCCGCTGTGGTCGCCTCGTCGGCGGCAACCTCGCCACGCTCGACCGCCGCAGCCAACAGACCCTGCACACGATGCGACACCGCATGCGACACCGTCGCGTCATCGGCCACGGGCGGATCGGCCGTGGCCGGCGACAGATCGATCGACACGGCGCGGACGAGCGCCGCGTCCACCGCCATCATCGCGACACCGCGCCCGCCAACACGTCGACCGCGGCGAACACGTCGTCGTGGCGCAACTCGATCACCCTGATGGCCCGCGCGACCTGCTCGAAACGGCGAAACAGCAACCGCTCGTTCCCGGCCGAGCCGAGCGTCAGAGCGGCCAGCCGAACCAGTGCGTCGGCCGGTCGCAGCTCGACCAACTCGACAGGTCCCGGGCGACGCTCGACGAGCGCGATCAGTCCCAGCGGCGCCGACTCGGCCAATCGGCCCACCGCCGAAACCCGCCACGGATAGACGAACGCGTAGTCGACCACCGGAGATGGAATGGGCACGCCGATCGCCGCCGCGCCCGCTGTGCGCAGTCCGATCGGGCGGTGATAGGGCCGCACCTTCCACGAGCCGATGTCGATCGCACACACCTCGTCGGAGAGGTAGCCGTGCTGCTGAAGCACCGCCGCGGCGACCGTGGTCGACTTGCCGGCGCCGCTGACCCCGGCGACCGCGACGGCAACGCCATCCACCTCGAACGTGCCACCGTGCATCGCCGCGAGCTCGCCGACCACCGAGGTCGCGGCGATGCTGTTGATCGCCACCAAGGTCTCGGCGAGAGCACCTGCCGTCTCGACATCGTTCATCGCCCCCGAGCCGGCGAGCTGCAGACGCCACCCCCCTGCATCCGCCTGCTCCCACTCGATGACCGGCAGCTCGCGGCCAGGATCGGGCACCACCAGGTCGCCGAGCAGCTCCCGCAGCCAGGCACCCTCCGGCCCCGGCACACGAAACCGCAGGCATGCATCGAGCGCACCAACCACGAAGTCGTTCATCGGTGCCGCACGACGCCGACAGCGATCAACTCCTCGACAGCCGCGACGATCGCCGCAACGTCCGTTCCCTCGAGCCCAGCCACGACATCGGCGATCTCGCTCGCGGTGCTCGGCTCGTCGAGCGCCAACCACACCATCGCCGCGAGACCCGCCAGATCGAGGCCGGGGTATCCGACACGGCGCACGACCACTTGACCCGGCCCGAGTCGCCAGAGCACGTCGTCACCGCGGCACACACGCCCGGCCATGGAGATGTTCGATGATGGTTCCACGCAGATGACGACCTCCGGCGATCTGGGCCGAATTCGTCTCGGCGGCCGAAACGGGATCGGCCCAGATCTTCCTTCACCGAACTCTAGGGCGGCGCACCAACGCTGCTACCTCGGCCACCTCGCCGTCGCTGAGAGCGCTGCCACTGGGAAGGCACAGCCCCCGCCCGAACACCGAACCGCTCGTTCCATCGACCCGGTTGCGGCAGCCGGCGAACGCCGGCTGCTGATGCATCGGCTTCCACAACGGGCGGCTCTCGATGCCCTCGGCGAGCAACGCCTCACGAACGATCGTCGGCTGCGATCCATCGGCGAACTGCACGCACGTGAGCCAGCCGTTCCAGCCGCTCCACCCAGGCACCGGCATGAACGAGCACACGTCGGCCAACAGCTCGCGATACAGCGAATTGATCTGCCGGCGCCGCTCGACCAGCTCGGGCAGGCGCGAGAACTGCCCCCGCCCCAACGCGGCGAGCAGGTTCGACAGGCGATAGTTGTAGCCCACCTCGGTGTGCTCGTAGTGCGGCGCCGGCTGGCGCGCCTGGGTGCTGAGGTAGCGCACCCGCTCAGCCACCTCGACGCTCGGCGTGACCAGCATTCCACCGCCACTGGTGGTGATGATCTTGTTGCCGTTGAACGAGAACACGCCGACATCGGCCAACGCGCCGGCCGGACGGCCGTGGTAGGTAGCACCCAACGCCTCGGCCGAATCCTCGACCACAGGGATCCCGAGCTCGCGGCACGCGGCCATGATCGGATCGAAGTCGGCACACTGGCCATAGAGGTCGACCACCATCACCGCGGCCGGCAACCGGTTCCGACGACGACACTCGGCGAGCTCGTCGGCGAGCAGAGCAGGGCTCATGTTCCAACTCGACGACTCGCTGTCGATGAACACCGGTTCCGCGCCGCAGTAGCGCACCGCGTTCGCGCTCGCCGAGAACGTGAAGCTCGACACCAGCACGTCGTCACCTGGCTGCACACCGACCGACAGCAACGCCAGGTGCAACGCCGCCGTGCCACTCGACAACGCAACCGCCCCCGGCCAACCGGTGAGGGCGGCCACATCGCTCTCGAACGCGGCTAGATCGGGGCCGGCCGGCGCGATCCAGCCCCCATCGAACGCCTCGTTCATGAACGCTCGCTCTACCTCTCCCACGTCGGGCGGCGAGAGGTAGATCCTCACGGGCGAGCCGAGTCAGCGGGGGTGGTCATGCCACCCGGCGCCGCATCCGATCGGTCGCCAACCGCGACATCAGATCGGCGGTGATGCCATCCGTCCATTCGTCGGCTTTCGTGACATCGTCGAAGCTCAACGGCGGCACCGGCACGTGGCTGATCAGCGGATGCTTCGGGCGGACGTCGTGCTCGCCGTCGCCGAACAGGTCTTCGTGCAACTTCTCGCCCGTGCGCAGACCCGTGAACACGATCTCGAGTTCGGGCGAATGCAGCCGCGCGAACCGCTTGGCCACATCGAGGATCTTCACCGGTTGGCCCATGTCGAGCACCATCACATCGCCCGAATCGCCGATCGCGCCGGCATAGATGGTGAGGCGCACGGCCTCCTGCACGGTCATGAAGAACCGGGTGACGTCCTTGTCGGTGACCGTGATCGGCCCCCCACCCTCGGCCTGCGCCCTGAACGTGGTGAGCACCGAACCCCTCGAACCCAACACGTTGCCGAACCGCACCGACACGAACGAGCCGACGCCGTCGACCGCAGCATCGGCGGTGAGCCGCTCGGTGATGCGCTTCGAACTTCCCAACACGCTGACCGGATCGGCGGCCTTGTCGGTGCTGATGTTGATGAAGTGCTCGACCCCCGCAGCCCGCGCCGCGGCGATCACCTTCTGCGTGCCGAACACGTTGGTTTTCCACGCCTCCTCCGGCGCCTGCTCCAACAAGGTCAGGTGCTTCAGCGCCGCAGCATGGAAGACCACCTGCGGGCGCAGGTCGGCGAACACCTCCAGCAGGCGGCGCTCGTCGCGGATGTCGGCGAGCACGAGGTTGGGCGTGTCGAGCAGCGCCCGCCCCTCGATGCTGAGCTGCGTGGCGTGCAACCCGCTCTCGTCGCGGTCGAGCATGAACAGCGCCGACGGCTCGAACCGCGCCAGTTGGCGGCACAGCTCGCTACCGATGCTGCCACCGGCGCCGGTGACCAGCACCCGGCGATCGGTGATGTAGTGCGCAACCGTCGCCGTGTCGATGTCGGTGAGGTTGCGGCCGAGAAGGTCGGCGTCGGAAACCGGTCGGATGTCGCTCACCGACGGAGCCGCGAACATGTCGCGCACGCTCGGCAGCACGAGCAGCCGCAGACCGGCATGGCGGGTGATGTCGTCGACCAGCCGTACGAGGTAGCGCTCGGCCGTGGGGATCGCCAGCAACACCGAGGTGGCCCCGAATCGACGAGCCACGGCCTCGAGCTCTTCGATCACACCGACGACCCGAACCCCCTGGATGCGCAAGTTGGTCTTCAACGGATCGTCGTCGAGCAACGCCACCGGCCTGTACGGGCAATCCTGATACGCGAGCAGGCTGCGCACGATCTCGTAGGCCGCGTCGCCGGCGCCGACCACGATGATCGGCTGCGCCGCATCCGTTCGGCTCCGTTTGATCAGATACAGGCGGCGCACCGAACGCACCGCCACGGCTCCGGTGACCGTCGACCCCGTCGCCAGGATCGGCACCGACCTCGGGATCGTTGCCGCCGGCATCCACACGATCACGCTCAAGCAGACGCCGACCGTCACCACCGTGAACGCCAGAGCCAACAGCTCGTCGAAGCTGCCGTAGCGCCACTGACGCCGATACAGCCCAGCCGACCAGCCGATGAGGGCCTGACCGATGACGGCCACCAGCACCACAGCCAACACACCGCGCCACGACACCTTCGACAGGTCGAGGTCGTAGCGCAACATCGTGGTGGCCGGCAGGGCCAGCGACCAGATCACCGCATCGAGGAGGTACTGGTGCGCCGGTCGAGCCCACCGACGGGTTGCATGTGTTCGGTTTCCAGTGATCGACAACTTGATCCCGTTTCTGACACCGATCGCCGCTCGCCTTCGGCCTCCCGGTTGGGGGTATTGGCGGAGATTAGACGATGGTTCCGCGACGCGCGCCACCCACTGTGTGACATTTTCGTCAAGATCTCACCGCAAGTGGTGGTCAGTCCGAGGCTGAGCCCACCCGCACCCGGGAAACCCCCGATTCGACGATCTCTGCCGGCGGCGCGCCGTTCACCGACACCGAGATCGCGGCCGGCCGGGCCATCGGCGGCGACCGAACGGCAAGCCGGTACCCGGCAGCCAGATCGAGCCGGCCCGCCAGTTCGACCACCAGCGTGCTCGTGCTGGAGCCATCGATCTGGAGGTAGGTGGAAGAAACCACGAAACCCTCCTCGGTCGAGTTGGCGAACCCCACGGGCTTGCCGTCGAGCTCGGCATCCACGAACGGCAGGGCCGTGAAGATCGACAGGTACATGAAGTTCGTACCGACGGGCAGGTCACGCGTGTTGCCGATCACGCTGTCGGGCAACCCGCGGCGCGGCGCGGCGTTGGTGAACTCGAACGTCAGCGTGGAGCTGACATCGCCGGTGGCCGGGTCGGTGTCGACCGCGTAGCCGACCGTGGCATCGAGATACGCATCGATCTTGTTGTTGCCGACGTTGTTGACCGTGAACCCGAGCCCGTCTCCGCCCTCGAGGTCGGGCAGCGCGCCGCTCATCCCGAGGCGGTCGAACATGGCCTGCTCGGCGGGACGAACAGCCCAGGCATCGAGACGGCCCTGCTCCACCATCGGACCGAGCAGTTCGGTGAGCTCCCGCGGCGCAGGCAGGGTGGAGGTGAGCAGCTGGGCGACCGTACGATTGGCGACCTCGGCGAGCAGGTCGATGCGGCCCTCGTTGTCGCCGACGAGGTACTGGTCGCGCAGCAGGAAGTCGGCGACGTTCGAAGCCGACAGCTCGAGCTCCACTCCCTCCACGCGGATCGGCCCGGTGATCTCCAACAACCGAGCCACCACGTACACGTCCAAGGCGACCACCCCATCGAGCTCCTCGCCGCCGCTCTGCGGATAGAGCTCGGCGATCGCTTGCGCCACCGACGGGAAGTGCGGCGAGACGGTGAGGTCGGACCACACCTCGGACTTGGCCACCCCACCGGCGCCGGCGCTCAGCAGGAACCGTCCGTAGCGTTCGAGGTAGCCATCGGGTCCGGTGAGCTGCTTGGCGGATCGGCCGCCCCGGTTCAGCTCGACGGTCCGACCGAAATCGGTCATCGCCACCCGTCCCCCGGTGACCGTGATCTCGGCCCAGTTGCCCATGAACCCCCCGAGACCGCGAGCCTCCGCAGGAGTGGTGAACGCAACGAAGTAGACGCGCGACTCGTCGGCCCCGAGCATGGCCGGAGCGACGGCAAGGTTGCGCAGCGCATCTTCACCGCGAAGCCGCTGGGCGCCCACTTCGTCGGACAGGTCGTGAAGCTCGCGTCGCAGGCGTGCGACGAGCCACCGATCATCGGCGCGGTGCACAGCGGCATCGAGCCCGGCAAGGGCACTGGTGACCTCGTTCATCGGCACCGCGAACTGCTCGATCGAGGCGACATCGACCCGACCATCGACCATCCGCAGGGAGTCGACGTCCATCGCGACCAGCGCCGCGGACAGCGACTCACTTGCATCGGCTGCGGCCTTCGACAAGGTGTAGGCGGCGTTGCGATGCTGGGCCACCACCGGCACCGCGCGACCCAACTGGACCCACGGCTTCGACAGGTCGCCCTCGGCGCGACCGAACGCCGACGCCGCTGATGCGAACGCGGCGCCGGCACCGTCGAGGTCGCCATCGGCCAACAGGTCGATGCCGGCGCGCGCTGAGCGACTCCCCTCCTGGAGATCAGCCTTGGCTGCGGCGGCACCGAGAACGGCCCCGACGATTGCCACGACGCACGCGCCACCGGCACACGCGAGCGCGATCCAGGCACGGCGGCGATCGCGGCGCGGCCGCCGACGAAGGCCCCACCAGCCGAGGTTGACGGCCACGACCACGCCGATCACGGCCGTGGCGCCGAAGAACCAGACATCGCCGAGGCGCGCCAGAACCTGGATGG
>VFMC01000056.1:0-1154 GCA_006515795.1 Acidimicrobiaceae bacterium
CATGGCCACTTGCCGGCCGGGCGACGCAATCATCGTGCCGCCGGCCTCGGTGGGCGGACACATCACCCATCGCCCCGCCGGGGCTGCTGGCCTGTTCGGACTCGACATCCACGAGTGCCCGATCGACGCGCAGCGCTACACCGTCGACCTCGCTGGGCTCGCTGCTCTCGCCGAACGTGTGCGACCGAAGTTGATCACGATCGGCGCAAGCCTCAACCTCGCGCCGCACCCTGTTGCCGGAGTTCGTGCGATCGCCGATGACGTTGGCGCAGCTGTTCTCTTCGATGCTGCGCACGCGTGTGGCATGTTCGCCGGACGCGTCTGGCCGAACCCACTCGCTCTCGGCGCCGACATCATGACGATGAGCACGTACAAGAGCCTCGGTGGCCCGCCTGGAGGATTGGTGCTCACCAACCGAGCCGATCTCGCGGAGCGGATCGACGCGATCGCGTACCCCGATCGCTGGCGATCGCCTTGCTCGACTGGATCGACGGTGGCCCCGATTATGCAAGGGCGATGGTGCGCACGGCGCAGGCGCTGGCCGCCGCGCTTGCGGGGATGGATGTGCCGGTCTTTTCCACCGACATCGGCTTCACCGCGTCGCATCAGTTCGCGGTGGAAGCCGGCGAGTGGAACGGTGGCCACCAAGCCGCGCTGCGGCTTCGCGATGCGAACATCTTGTCGTGCGCGATCGGGCTCCCTGGCGGTGACGAGTGGTCGGGCCTGCGGTTCGGCACGCCCGAGATCGTCCGCTGGGGCATGACACCGGCCGACATGCCCGAACTAGGGGCACTGATCGTGGATGCGCTCCGCGGCGACCCCGCGTCGGTGGCCCCGCGGACGACCCGGTTTCGTTCCCGGTTCACGACGCTGCATCACGTGCGCGACCCCCAAGATCTGCCCTCAACCCGCCGAAGTCCGGTCAAGGCCACGGAATGAGCACCGCATCAACCCGGGGCGACTCAGGGTGATCGCCGGAGCTGTTGTTGCTGGTTAGGCGGCTTGGGTGTGGGGTGGGGCGTGGATGGTGGTGTCGCCGCCGGGTTGGGTGGTGCTGAGGGTGCGGTCGGTGGCGAGGTGCAACTGTCAGCCGCCTTCGTGGGCGAGGTGGTGATGTTTCGAGCACAGTGGGACGAGGTTGTCGATGTCGGTCG
>VFMC01000056.1:1183-7083 GCA_006515795.1 Acidimicrobiaceae bacterium
CCGAGGTACAGCCGGACCCCGTCGGCGGCGACCACGACCGGGGTGATGGTGCCCAAGCACCATCGAAACAACAGCCAGCCACCGATCGCCGACGATCACTGACACCCCTAGGAACCAATCGTCTAGCTCACGGGTTACGAGCTCCGTCGGCCGCCATGAATCCCTGGACGGGGAAGATCTCGGGAGGTGTCGTGAGGCCGGCCTGCTCTGTTGCCGGGCCGATGATCGCGCCGAACGCGGCGAACGAAGCCTCGTCGCTCCACACGTCGACGACGGTGATGCCGTTGGAAGTGGGGAAGCAGACATGCGACAAGCGTCGAGGCTGATCGTTGATGGCGGCGCCTCCGATCTCGAACACCTTCTCGTACTGGTCGGGCGTGGCGCCCGTGAAGTGCCAAACGGCGGCGATGGTCATGGGATGGTTCCTCTCGTGTCTCAGCTTCGTCGAGGTGACGTGCCTGGTGATGCAATGGTGCGGCACCTGGGCGCCGGGCACATGGGGGAAGAACCCCCATCCTGAGATCCGCGGTCAGGGTCGGTGCAGGGCTCGGGCGATCTCGGCGAGAACGATGCGGTTCGCTGCGCCGAGCTTCGTAGCAAGCGCGGCGACGTGCTTCTCGACGGTCTTCGGCGACACGAACAGCCGTGCCGCGATCTCGCGGTTCGTGTGGCGGTCGGCGAGCATGTCGAGCACCTCGGCCTCCCTGGCAGTGACACCGGCGCGTCGCAAGTCGTCGGGCAGCGGGCTGTCGGCGCCACGCTGACGGGGGGCGGCTTCGCCGAGCGAGCGGAGCATGCCGCGCGCGGTTTCGGCCGGTCTCGACAGCCCGAGATCGACGAAGGCCGACTCCGCGTCACGCAGCAATTCGACAGGATCGGCGAACCGACAGTCGATCGCCGCCTCGGCAACCAGTCGGCGGACCAATGCGCCGAACAGCGGGTAGCGATCTCCGGCGTCAAGAGCGGCCCGCAGCTCTTCAGCCGCGGGCTCGGTCTCGTCGACACGGGCGAGGGACACCGCCAACGCGGCGCCGAGCCACAGCGACGACCAGCGCGCGCCAGCAACGTCTGCGATCGCCATCGATCGTATGGCAGCAGGAGTGGTCTTGCCCTCGACTGCGTCGAGCAACATCGTCGGTCCGATCGAAGCGTCGAGGATCCTGGCGTGGCGCTGTGGAGCGAGCGAACGAGCTCGCGCGAAGGCGCGCCGGGCACGTGGTCGGTCGTCGTCGACGAGTGCGCCGACACCGTGACCGATGGCCCACGCCCCGGCGCGCAGGTCGGCGTCGTCTGGAGCCAGTTGCTCGGCGCGGGCCAGGTGAGCCTCGGCCGCTTCACGGTCGCGATCGAACGCCGCGGCGATGCCGCGCATCAGTTCACATGCAGCCTCGAGTGGGCGAAGGCCGAGTCGCGCCGCGGTTGGCTGGATCTCGACGGCCAGCTCCGCGCAGCGACGATGGCGACCGGTCATCGCGTAGGCCGATGAGAGGTTCAGGCCGGCCGAGGTGGACGCCCCGAACGCACCCATCCGCAGCGCCTCGCGGTAGGCACGTTCGAGGCGATCGCATCGTGCGTCACGGAGCATCTCCACCGTTCCCAACTCGTCGAGCACGTGGAGTCGCTCGATCGGAAGGCGTGCCTCCTCGGCCAACAAGAGGGCGCGCTCCAACGCTTCGGCAGCGGTGCCGAGATCACGCAACCGAGCCGCCCTTCCAGCAAAGCGATAAGCGTCGCATTCCATCCGTGGGAGCGCGGCGAGCTTGGCCAGTTCCACAGCCTTGGCTGCCAGGTGTTCCACGGCTGCCCTCTGCCCGGGGCGATCCGAGCCGAAGGCGCACTCTGCCTCCAGCAGGGCCAACTCCGCCCGCGCTTGATCTCCGTGCGGAAGTACGCGCGCCGCGCCGAGATGCTGCTCGGCCAGCGTCCACTCGGCCTGGGCGACGGACGCTCGGGCGAGCATCAGCAGCAACGACAGCGTGGCCGACCCGTCCACTCCCTCGGCCCGTCCGAGCAAACCCGTTGCGAGCGTTCGGGCCTCGGCGAAGTCACCCGCCTGGAGACGCAAACCAACGAGGCGAACGCCGAGCTGCAGCGCCCCGGCTAGCCCAAACTCGGCATCGAGTTGGTACGCCCGCCCACACACAGCGGCGGCTTCGCCGACCGCACCGAGTGCCTCGGCTCGTGTCGCGGCGTCGCTGAGCAGGTGGACGGCACGGGAAACCGCGCCGGCCGAGACGAACAGGTTGCTCGCCAGCACATCGCGGTCGAGCGAAGGCGCCATCACCGCCATGCAAGCGTCGGCGAGCGACCGCGTCATCTCGGTGCGCTCGATCGGCAGCACGTCGTTGGCCACGACCTCGGCGGTGAGCGCATGCCGGAAGCGCACCTCTCCTGCCTGGACCGAGAGCAGATCTACGTCCACAGCGCGACGCAAGGCTTCGGCGGCCGTTGCGTCGTCCATGCATGCGGCCTCGGCGACGACCGGCCAGCTGAGGTGTTCGCCGAGCGCCGCGGCCATGCGCACCGCCCCCCGCTGTTCCGCCGACAACGACGCGAGGCGTGAGCGGACGATGTCGGCGAAGCGTTGTGGCGAACCCCCCGACCTCCCGAGGGAGAGCAGATCCTCGACCACCAGTGGCAACCCTGCCGACACTTCGGAGATCGTGCCCACGCTCAGACCGGCGAGACCGGTGAGGTCGCAGTTCCCGACCATCTCTTCGACCTGTTTCGCAGTCAGCCGGCCCAGCCGGAGCTGCGCCGACCCAGATCGCCGCGAGGCCGCGAGGAGGCGCATGCCCCTGCCTTCGTCCCTCACGGCCACGCACACCACGACTCGTACCTCGGCGATGTGGTCGAACACGTAGTCGAGTGTCTGCAGCGTCGGTCCATCGGCCCAGTGCATGTCGTCCAACACCACCAGCAATCCGTTCGCGGCGGCGAGATGCGCGAGGATCCGGAGCACTGCCTCGCCAAGCACCACAGGCGCCTCGGCCGGCGTAGACCAGGTACTGTCACGCCATTGCGGCACGAGCAGCCCCAGCACACGTCGATACGGAGCGAGGGCGGCATCCTCGGGCCACGCGAGCCGTCTTGTCCCCGCCGACAACGCCTCGCTCCATGGTCGATATGCGACTTCGGAGTATTCCGGTGTCGCTCGTCCAATGATCACCGACATGCCTCGCCTTTGCGCGGCCGTGCTCAACTCGGCTGTCAAGCGTGTCTTGCCGACGCCAGCTTCGCCGGCGATCGTGATGGCCGAGCCACGTCCTGACTGGGCAGACGCGAGAGCATCATCGCCCGTCGCCACCTCGCGCCGGCGACCGACCAGTACCGGGCAGCGAACCGGGGTCACCAGGCAAGAGTAACAACGGCTCCACGGTTGCGAGGTCGGCTCAGATGCGCCTTCGCGGCGAGGCCGTTCAGGTGGCGGTGCGCTTGTCCTTCTTCTCGCGCTTGGCGTCGCGCTTCTCCTTCAGCGTCTTGCCGGGCTTCTTCGCTGAGGACTTCTGTGGTGACTTCTGCGGCATGGATAGCTCCTCGGTCGAAGGTGCTCGGTCGAGGCGTCGAACCTGCACGGAGCGACAACGTCACAGCGGTCGTCCGGGCCAAGCAACGGCGACTCTTCCAAGGGGACACCGCACTGTAGCCCACGCCCGCCACTCAGCGTCCGAGCGACGGAACCGAATGATCCAGGAACTGCCGTGCGCCCGTGTCGAGCACCCAGTCATGGCTGAATCGCACGATCGGGCGGGCGGCGATCGACAGCGCGCGCAACGTTTGCTTCACCGGTGCCAGGTCGGCGAACAGCCTCACCAGGCAGCCCGATGAGTCGGGCTCGATGTGCAGCACGGCGATGCCGCCGATGTCGCCGCTGATCGTCGCCGATACCGAGCGCGCAGCATGCACATCGCCGATGGTCACCGTGAACCGGACGGCGTAGGGCAACGGTGGCCGCACCGTGCACCGCCACACCTCGCCCGTGCTCATTCGGTCCCCGTCGAACGTTCGCAGCCACGGCCACCATCGCTCGAACTCGGCTACCTGACCGATTCGTGCCCAGAGCTCGTCGGGTCCGATCGGGAAGCCGTACACGCGGTCCGTCGAAAGCCGCATCCCCAGCACTCTCCACCCTCACGCCTGGCTTGGCAAGCGGCGTCGATGATCACCTGTCAGTGGGTGCGCCTGTCGCGGTCCTTGGCGGCGGCGAGGATCGACGGAGCGACGATGATCACGAGGTGGGCCCGCGGGCGACGACCATCGACATGCCCTGCGTCTGGCGGTGGTTGTCGAGGCCGATCAGGCGCACGTGATGGCCGGGGTTGGCGGTGCGGCATGCGGCGATCTCGCCGAGGATCACCTCGGGGTCGGGTTCGCCGAACATCGGCAGCTTCCACAGGTACCAGTACGGGGCGGTGGCCCGGCCGGGTTCGACGTGCTCGACCGCGCAGTTCCAGCCCTGGTGCACGATGTGAAGAACCTGAGCGTGGATGGCCGTGTCGTCGAGGGCGAAGAAATCGGTGCCTTCCCCAACGGTGAGGACCAGCAAGGTGGCCGGCCCGAACAGGACGAACCCTGCCGCGACCTGTTCGTCGCCTGGCCGGTGGAAGCACGACTCGAGCGCGTCGACCGATGCCGCGCGACCGCTCCGGCGGCCGGGCGCAGCGAGAGGATCATGCCCGCGGGAGCATCGATGGCCAGGTTCGCCGAACCGTCGAGCGGATCGACGGCGACCAGCAATGGAGCGCCCGGTCGGATCAGAGTGACGGCCGGCGACTCCTCCGACGCCACGGCGGCGACCGGGGCATCGGCCACCGCGGCCAGGACCACGTCGTGCGCGGCGAAGTCGCCTCCGGTCAGCATCGACCGACGAACCACCGTGGCCACCTGCGACCCGGCTGCGGCGAGGACCTCCACGGTCCGTGCGACGGCAACCCGGGATCGGTCGCCCGCAGCCCACTCGGCGAGGGCAAGTACCCAGATCGGGTTGATCGGGTTGATCGGCTCGATCGGTTCGGGCGGGGATCATCCGGCCAATGTTCAGCATCCGACTGGGAAAGCAAAAATGAAAGCTCTTTGCTCAGACGAAATGAAAACTATGCTCACGCGATGCGTGACGTGACGATCAAGCAGCTCCGCTCCCTGTCGGCCACGTTGCAGGCGGGCACGATCGTGGGAGCCGCACAGTTGCTGCACGTCACCCCACCGGCCGTTTCACAGCAGCTGCGCCTGCTCGAGCGAGCCACGGGCCTGCCGCTGCTCGAGCGCACCGACGACGGGCTGCGGGCTACTGATGTGGGTCGCGAACTGGTCGACGCGACGGCACGGATCGAGGCCGAGCTGGCCCGATGCACGCGGGTCGTCGACTCGTTCCAGAGTGGCTCCGGCGGACGCGTCGTGTTCGGCGCGGTCAGCACAGCCAAGTACTTCGCGCCGCAGATCCTCGCTTCGTTCTGGGGTGCCCACGCCGGAGTCGACGTCCAGTTGCACATCGGCAACCGTCAGCAGACGATCGGCGAGCTCGAACGGCACGACGTCGACCTCGTCATCATGGGTCGCCCGCCGACCACGCTCGACCTCGACACGGCGGTGCTCGGCGATCATCCGCACCTGGTGATCGCCGCGCCCGAACATCCGCTGGCGAACGAGCGCTCGATCTCGCTGGCGCGGTTGGCCAAGCAGACGTTCCTGGTTCGCGAGGTCGGTTCCGGAACGCGCCTGTTGGCCGAAGAGATGTTCGAGCGCCGCCGCCTGCGGTTCCCGGGGGGCATGGAGATATCGAGCAACGAGACGATCAAGCAGGCCGTGATCGCCGGCCTCGGCGTGGCTCTGATCTCGGCGCACACCATTGCCGCGGAGGTGGCAGACGGACGCATCGCCGTGCTCGACGTAGAGCGCCTCCC
>VFMC01000056.1:7142-16483 GCA_006515795.1 Acidimicrobiaceae bacterium
CGTCGAGTGACCCGATGTGAAGGAAAAGTTCAATGGCGATCCGCGCGAAGCTCACAACGCTCCCCGACCCCGCAGCCAGTCGTGCTCCGACGGCTCCCGACAAGCCCAAGCGAGTCATCTCCGAGGCCGAGAAGGCGACTCGCCGCGACCGGGTGGTCAAGGCCAAGGACGCTCTTGCCCGATCGGTCGGCGCCAAGGGTGAGCACGTCACGTCGGCACGAGCCGCGCTCAAGACCTACCTTCAGCGGTTGAACGAACCGAAGCAACCCGACGACGCCCAGTTCGATGCGCTCATCGAGGCGCCGTTCAAGTCGCCGCCCAAGAAGCGCACCGACGACCGCCGCTTCTGAAGCCGGGGGCGGCCACTGCCGGCCATCGCCGCGCGGGGCCCTGCTGTAACCAGCGCCTTGGCCGGCGCGGCCTAGTCGAACAACGACGGCTGCCTCGCAGCAGCAGGTGCCGACTCCACGGTTTCGACTGCAAGCACCTCGCCAACCTCGTTGACGGCGACACCACCCAGCTCCACCAGCTTCGAGTTTCCAGGGCCGGCGCCTTCTCCCGTCCACACGGCGACTCGCCCGAAGCTGCGGCGCATCGCCTCTCGCGCCCCTTCCCACGTACCGCCGGAGCCCGAGTCTGAGCACACCACCAACGTCACATCGGCGAGGGCGTAGATGATCTTGTTCCTCCCCATCGCATTGCCAGCAGTGAAGCGCATGGTCGGCCCATAAGGGCTGGCGATGCACAACTCGCCGGCATGCGCCCGGCGTCTGATCTCGGGACTGCGCGCTGCCACGCGGATACCTTCCGTCGGCACACCGACGACTGGAACCCCGGCGTGCAGGGCTGCGGCCATCGCTGCCTGATCGATGCCTCGGGCCAGACCACTCACCACCGCCATTCCGCTAGATGAAGCCACCGTTGAGGTTGACGCGGCCACCTCCAACGCTTCGGGTGAGGCGTCGCGGGAGCCGACGACGCCGATCGCGCCAAGGTCGAGGAACTCCAAAGGTCCACCGACGAGTAGGAACGATGGGCATGCGTCGCGCAGGCGGTGACGCAACCGCTCGGGGAAGGCATCGTCGAGCGCGGAGATCAGTCGCACACCCTCCTCTTCGAGGCGCTCACGTTCGAACGCGAACGCAGTGCCCGCACCCAGCAACGCTGCATAGCGTTCGGCATCACCCAGCGAGATCGAAACATTCTCCGCGATGTCTTCGGCTGACATCCCGACGAGCAGCGACGGATCGTCGATGGCGTGGCACAACGACCAGAACTCGCTCGCGGACAGCGGCTTCTCGCCCACGTCGACGATGCGATTCGTGAGCATCAACGCGGCGAGGGAGGCGTCGGTCACGATCACGAGTCTCGCCCCTGCAGCGAAGCCAGAGCAAGGGGGTACACCGGGCCCGAGCCATGTTCTCGAAGGAGTGCCCCGATCTCCACCAATGTCCACTTCGAGTCCACCATGTCGTCGACGAGGAACAACGGTTCACCGAGAGGGATGCCGACGAGCGCGAAGGCGCCACGAACGTTCATCTCTTGATGCGGGCTGTTCTGCTGGCCCTTCTGCGGTTGGGTTTCACGGACCTTCTCGACCAGCGGTAACAGTGGCAGGCCGAGCATCTTCGCGAACCGCGACGCGAGGTCGGGCACTAAATCCGGATGGCGGAGCGACGGCACGTAGGTGACCCAGGTAGGTGTCGGGTCCGGCGCCCACTCGACGACCATCTCGACCATCGCGCTGCCTGCCCCAACCTGGGTCGTTCCAGAGGCACAACGCCCGCCCGTGCTCGAGACGAAGCTCGTCGCGCAGCGTGTGGCCGAGCTTGCGCTTGCGCGGTTCGATGACCACGTAGCCGCGTCGCACGAACCGTTCGGCCTCGGCGACCAACGACTCCTCGAGCGCAACGAGGTATCGCTCGCCGCTGCAGAGATCGCACACGCCGCATGGCTGTGGGTCTGGATCATCGAGCACCGTCGTCAGGAACTCCATGCGGCACATGCCACCCGTCGCGTAGATCATCATCTGGTCCTGTTCGAGACGGCGATCTGCGGTGACTGCCTGCACCCGCTTCGTTGGGTACACCCACGGCTTCAGCGTCCGCTCGTACGTCTGGCCCGACAGTCTCCGTAGCACGCCCTCGACGGTGAGCTGTTTGAGCACGAGCTCTACGTCGCCCCGCTTCATGTTCACCTCGTCCAACACCCGGCCGAAGGTGACCGGGCCCGCGGCGAATGCGAACACGGCCAACACCGCGTCGACATCGTGAGCATCCGGGAACGCTGTGTTGATGAACCAGTCCTGAATGTCGCTGTCTTCGGCTCCTCGCAGAAGCACACCCACGGACTCCTCGAGCTGCCTTCCAGCCCTTCCGACCTGTTGGTAGTAGGCGACTGGTGAACCCGGAGCTTGGAAGTGCACGACGAACGCGAGATCGGGCTTGTCGTATCCCATCCCGAGCGCCGACGTGGCCACCAGGGCCTTCACCTCGTTGCGCTGCAGCTTGGCCTCAGCGTCGAGGCGATCGTCGCCGTCGGTGGCTCCGGTGTACGGCAACACTTCGTGGCCGTGCAGCTGCAGCCAGCCGGCGACTCGATCCACATCGCGCACCGTGAGGCAGTAGACGATGCCGGTGCCATGAAGCAGCGGAAGCATCTGATGTAGCCACGCCAAACGCTGCGCCGCGGCCGGTAGGTCGACGACGTGGAGACCCAGCCCGCTGCGGCCGAGTGGACCACGAATCACATGCCCAACTGCGCCGAGTTGATCGGCCACATCAGCCACCACCCGGTCGTTGGCCGTCGCGGTGCATGCGAGAACCGGGATGCCCTGACCGAGCCCAGAGATCACCTGCGACAGCCGCCGGTAATCGGGCCGAAAGTCGTGACCCCAATCAGAGATGCAGTGCGCCTCATCGATCACCATCAAGCCTGGACGGCGGCCGACGAGTGGCATCACCTTGTCGGCGAACTCCGGATTCGCCAGTCGTTCGGGCGAGACCAGCACCAGGTCGACCTCGTCTGCCGCCAGCGCCTCCGTGAGCCCGCCGATTGTGGTCGCAGATGACGAGTTGACAGTGATCGTGCGAAGACCGAGGCGAGACGCCGCTTCGATCTGGTTCCGGATGAGCGCCAGCAGCGGCGAGATCAGCAGCGTGGGCCCGAGGCCTCGCCGACGCAGCAAGAAGGTGGCCAAGAAGTAGACGGCGCTCTTCCCCCAACCCGTTCTCTGGACCAGAAGAACCCTGTCGCGCCCGTTCACCAACGCCTCGATCGCCTCGCGCTGGTCGGGATGGAACTCGGCATCGGCGCGCCCGGTGAGCGAGCAGAGCGCATCCAGTAGTTCGTCCGCCATGAACGTCACAGTAGGAGGCGGGTGTGACGTAGAGCTGCTGCACCGCAGCGGATGACTACGCTCGCCATCATCGAGTGAGCAATCCGGTCAGGGGTGGTCATGAACGAGCCTGGAGATGTCGTTGCCGCGTTCATCGCCGCGATCGAGGCGAAAGACCTCGACACGGCGATCGGCCTCGTAACTGACGACGTGTCGTACGAGAACGTGCCGATCGCTCCGATCGTCGGCAAGGGCGCGATGCGCGCCACCCTCGAGGGGTTCCTCGCTCCTGCGGGCCGCGTCGAGTGGCCCGTCGCCCGGCAGGTCGTGTCCGGGAACGTGGTGATCAACGAACGCCTCGATCGGTTCCAGATCGGAACCGGCTGGCTCGAACTTCCGATCGCCGGCTTCTTCGAAGTCACCGACGACGGGCTCATCCGGGTCTGGCGCGACTACTTCGACATGTCGACCTACACCAGGCAGTTCGCAGCTCTTACCGGCCCGACATGAACGACGAGCAGCTGAACCGCGACCGAGGGGCGAGTCGCCGAGCCGCTCATCCATGGGTCGACGTTCACGCCCATCCTGGCAGGTGCTTCCTCGGCGGCCTGCCCGAGGATGATCGGCAGGCGGCGGTGTTGGGGGGCGATCGATCCGATGATGCAGTCGTGGGCGTCGTCGCCGCCGGGATGGCGGCGGTCAGCTTCGCGACGGTCACCGATGTGCGCGTCATCGGGGCGCGGCCCGACGGCTCGCTCTACGCGCGACGAGAGTTCGAACCAGGCGAGGTGCATGCGGATCATCGGCGTCAACTCGAGGCGATCCGCTCGCTGGCGCAGCGCCACGATCTTCCGATCGTCCGGTCGGCTGCAGACATCGAGGATGCGTTTTCGGCGGGGGTCACGGCGATGTTCATCACCTGCGAGGGGGCCGACTTCGTGGAGGGCGAGTTCGGTCGAATCGACGAAGCTCACCTGGCGGGCGTGCGGTCGATAACGGTTGTCCACTACCGGCAGAACGAGTTCGGCGACCTCCAGACCGAGCCGGCGTTTCATGGCGGTCTCAGCGGCGCGGGCAGGGAGCTGGTGCGGCAGATGAACCGGGTCGGGATGGTCGTCGATCTCGCCCACGCGACCTTCGAGACGACGCTCGGCGCTCTCGAGGAATCGGTAGATCCGGTGATGATCTCGCACACGCACCTTGCCGGCGGCAGGCGCGGCCATCCGCGGTTGGTGAGCGACGAGCACGCCCGGGCAGTCGCCGCCGCAGGAGGCCTGATCGGCGCATGGCCGTCTGGGGTGACCTCGGAGACCTTCGACGATTTCGTCGACGAGGTAACCCGGCTCGCGGAGGTGATCGGTGTGGAGCACGTTGCGATCGGGACCGACATGGATGCCAACTACAAGCCGGTGATGACCGACTACCACGGGTTCGCCGCGCTCGAGGTGGCGTTGCTGGAACGAGGGTTCTCCCAACGCGAAGTCGACCAGGTGCTGGGAGGCAATGCGATCGAGCTGATCAGGCAGGTCTGCGGCTGAACCTGGCCGCTGAGATCAGCCTCGCGCTCAACGCCAGGTGATCGGAAGCGACGCGTAGCCGGCGATCGGTGAGCCCGGCGGGTTGAGCACGGCCTCGCCGTCGAGACGCAACGTCGGGAACCGGCTCGACAGTTCGTCGAGCGCTTCCACCAGCTCGAGCCGGGCCAGGTTCGCTCCGAGGCAGTAGTGGATACCACCTCCGAACGTGAGCAGGTGCCAGCCGTCGGGCGTCTGCCTGCCGATGTCGAAGCGGTCGGCGCCGGGGAGAGCGGCCTCATCGTGGTTCGCCGACATCGACATGAGGATCACGACCGAGCCGGCCGGAACCAGGTACCCGCCGATCTGGAGGTCCTCGAGCGCCATCCGTGGCAGCGCTTCGGTCGCAGGTTCCCAGCGGATCGCCTCCTCCACAGCGCCGGCCACCAGATCGGGGCGTGCCCGGAGCTGCGACCACTGGTCGGGGTGCTCTGCGAAGGTGTGGATGACGTTGCTGAGCTGGTTGCGGGTGGTGTCGGTACCGGCCACGAGCATCATCGCCACGACCGACAACAGTTCCGAAGGCGAAAGCCGGTCGCCCTGCTCCTCCACGCTGATCAGGTTCGACAGCAGGTCGTCTCGTGGTGCCTTGCGACGCTGTTCGATGAGGTCGGTGATGTGCTCGTCGAGCTCGGCCTGGGCCTGTTCGATCTCGGCGAGGTGCTCCCCGGCATCGAGGCGCAACGACTGCAGGATCGAACTGGCCCATCTGCTCATGTCGTCGAGCCGTTCCGCCTCTACGCCGACGAGAGCGCAGATCACCGGGATCGGGAACGGATCGCACAGCGCCGCGACGGCGTCGCACGAGCCCTGCTCCGCGACGGCATCCACGAGACCGGCGATGGTTCGACGGGTGACGGGTCGCAGCGCCTCTACCGATCGTGGCGTGAACGCCTTGGCCACCAGACGCCGCAGCCGATGGTGGTCGTCACCCTCCATGAAGAGCAGGATCTGCTCCTGCCGCTTCCACGCGCGGCTGCCCTCAGGGATGCCCGACAGGCGGGCGAGATCCATGCCCGGCCCACGCAGCCGCTTGTCACGCAGCAGTTCGATCACGTCGTGGTGGCGCATCACCAGCGGCCCGAAGACGCCTCGGGCCAACGCAGCGTTGCCACGGGCAGCAAGGAACACCGCTCGCGTGCCGGCGGCATCGGCGGTCATCCCGGGGTAGAACTGCGGTAGGTCGGCATCTGCGTAAGTTGACATGGTCGCTCCCTCGATCACCGACCAGCGTGATGACCAGTGTCGCCGTTGTCAAATCAGTCGGGCCTTGCCAACGCCGAGCAGTGTCGTAGATGATGGCTGAGCGGTCCTTCACCTGGACCAAGGGAGGTACCGAACCGGTGAACCCGAACAAGGCACTCTGGGAGAAGGGCGACTTCACTCGCATCGCCGAGAGCATGCGCCACAGTGGCGAGGCGCTCGTCAACGAGTTGGGAATCTCCGCGGGGCTGAAGGTCCTCGACCTCGGGAGCGGTGACGGCACCACGGCGGTGCCGGCGGCGAGGCTCGGGGCCGATGTCTTGGGCGTCGACATTGCCAGCAACCTCGTTGCTGCCGGCAATGCCCGAGCCCAGAACCTCGGCCTCACCAACTGCCGGTTCCAGGAGGGCGATGCGTCCGGTTTGCACGAGTTGGAGGACGACAGCTTCGACCTCGTCGTCAGCATCTTCGGAGCGATGTTCGCTCCGAAGCCGTTCGACGTGGCCAAGGAGGTCGTCCGAGTGACGCGGCCCGGCGGCCGAGTGGTCATGGGGAACTGGATCCCCGGCGATCCGACACTGGTAGCGCAGATCTTGAAGATCAGCTCCTCCTACTCGCCGCCACCTCCGGAAGGGTTCGTCAGCCCGATGGCGTGGGGAGTGGAGGACAACGTGAGGGAGCGGTTCGCCGGCGCCGGAGTACCCGACGAGAACGTCTCGTTCGTGAGGGACACCTACACGTTCAACTTCCCGGGTGCCCCGTCAGAGCTGCTCGATGTGTTCAGGACGTACTACGGGCCGACCATGAACGCCTTCGAAGCTGCAGCTGCTGCCGGCCGCGACTCCGATCTGCACGGCGAACTGGGCGCCCTGTTCAACGCTCAGAACGCAAGCCCGAACCCGGAAACCACATCCATTCCGGCAACGTTCCTACGCGTGACGGTTGCGCTCTGATCCGCCTCGATCCGCTGTCACGACCCGAGCAGCGGCTGTAGCGCCGGTTCCATCGCGAGCCAGGGGTGACCGGCGCGTGCCTCGATGGTTCCGTCAGCTCGCCAACCGGCGAGGTCGGTCATGATCCGGCAGGCATGCAGCGTGCGATACCAGTCGAAGGTGTCGCTGTCGATCGAGTGAGTGCCGAGCATCCGGTAGGTGGTGACGAAGCGACCGGCGACGCGCCGCGCCGCGGCATTGATGAGCGGCCGCAGCGGCTTGGGGGCGGCGAGAGGCGGGTTGGCGATGAGGAGATGGGTGAAGGCGATGTCGTAGGCAGGGTCGGCGATCTGCCCGGCGGTCCAGTCGAGCACCACGTGCCCGGCGTCGGTGGCGAGGACGTTGAACGGGTGGAGATCGCCGTGGCAGAGCGTCGGTGGTCGGGCAGCGGGCCTGGTGGCGGCGAGCCGGCCGAGGGTTGCCTGCAACGGCACGTCTTCCAGGTCACGAGATCGCGTGAGGTAGTGGTCGAGCAGCCCGTCCACGCAGGCAACTCGACCCGTCGCCCGGCGAAGGGCGGCGGCGACGGGTTCTGGATCGAGTCGGTGGAGATCGACCGCCGCCCGGGCGAGCGTGTCGGGGAGTGCCGTGGCGAGGCGGGGGAGCGCAAGGATGGCGCGTGCGCCGCTGAGGCCTGTGAGTAGTGGGGTGCCGACGACGTGGTCCATCACGCACCAGGCCCTCTGCCCGTGAGCCGGTCCGAAGTCGAAGCCGCGGATCGTTGGCGTTGGAAAGCCCTGTTCGGCGACACCGGCCTGGAAGGTGGTCTCCCACGCGGCGAGTTGCGCGTCGGGTGCGAGACGGAGCACGACTCGATCAGGGAGGCCGGAGCGTGTGCCTTTCGCGAGCGACAGCACCCACATCTCGGCCCAGAACCCGCCGCTCAGCCGGGTCGGAGCGCCATCGAGCATCAGGTGCGGCGCACCATGATCGCGGAGATGGGTCAGCACACGATCGAGCTCGGCGGGAGGTTTGACTTCTGCAGGTTCTTCGGCAATACTCACGGCTGTGACCGTAACGGTAAATACCGGCAATGTCTAGCGTTCTTTCCAGTTCGTGGTCGATCGACGAGCTCGCCGCACTGGTCGGGGTGCCGACGCGCACTGTTCGGGAGTACCGCACGCTGGGGGTGATCGACCCTCCGCGTAAGGAGGGCCGGGTCGGCCGCTACGACGAATCCCACCGGCGGCGGCTCGAGCTGATCGCGCGGTTGCAGGATCGCGGGTACTCGCTTGCGGCGATCCGCGACCTGTGCGCTGCGTCCGAGTCGGGCCGCTCGCTCGACGACGTCCTCGGCGGTGCCGGGTCGGCGGCGATCGACGAGGGTGCGGTGGCGTACTCGACCGATGCCCTCTTCAACGCAGTTCCCGCGTTCGCCGACGAAACGCTCCGTGACTCTGCGATCGAGGTCGGCTTGATCGCCGCAAAGGGCGACGAGTGGCACGTGCGGGCGCCGTCGCTGCTGGCGCTCGTCGGCGATGCCATCGCTTCCGGGGCGGACCCGGCGGGCGTGATGACGATGGTCGCCGGTCTCGTTGTCGGGGCGCGGGTGCAGGCCAGCGCGTTCGCCGAGATGGTGGTGGGCGAGCTGTGGAACGAGGCCAGCCCAGCTGTCGCCGAGCTGGTCTCGGCCGGCCGAAGAGCCAGGCTGCAGCTCACCCAGGCGGTGGCGTCGTTGGTCGTCCACGAGGTCGGTGTGAGGCTTCGCGCGCTTGCGGCCGAGCCCGGCGGCGGTGGTCTCGATGCGCTCGTCGACGGGCTCCGGGTAGGAGTCGTGCGCGGTCGGAGCTCGAACGCCGGCTGAGCCGGATCACAGGTCGTTGCCGGCGTACGACAGGTTGAAGCTCTTGTTGGCGAGCGGGAAGTCGGGCACGATCGTGTCGCCGGCCAGGGCCACGGGCAGCGCCGGCCAATTGAAGAACGACGGGTCGACGATCTTCACCCTCGCCAACGTGCCGTCGGCGGCGAGCTCGACGCGGTGGGCGATGGTGCCGCGCCATCCCTCGACGAGACCGACACCGTGCCCGGGGACCTGCCCGGGGTGGCCGCTGGACTCGACCGCGGTGACGAAGCGGCCGGGGCGGACGCGGGGCAGCAGCTCGGCGAGCAGTGCTACCGACGCGTCGATCTCGGCGACGCGGACCTGGAACCTGCTCATGACGTCACCGTCGGTGAGCACCGGCACGGTGAGGGTGCTGTACACATCGGCGAAGGGGTGGTCGCGGCGGGCGTCGA